>JBAXBT010000071.1:0-6803 GCA_037141875.1 Candidatus Riflemargulisbacteria bacterium | reverse complement strand
TCACTTATTATCAATATTTTGATGGAATTTCTACCTTCATGGGTATGGTTCTTAACTCACTTGGATCGTATATCCAATATCAAACTACCGCTGACAATAAGCGACCAATCTTACTTATTCATGGAAAGAAAGACGATAAAATACCAATAAAACTTGGACGAGAAAATTATCAATTTCTTCTTAGCAAAAAATATCCAGTAACCTTTAAGGAAGAACTAGCCATGGGACATGAATTTTATACTAAAGATTGTGGATATATACTTGATTGGTTTGAGGAAAAAATAAAAATTCCAAAATAATGTTCTTTAAGTCATTCCCGCGTAGGCGGGAATCTATTAGTTAGTGACACTAACATGGCTACATAAAAGTTAACTTTTAATTCTTTTCAATAAGGCCTCATCGCCGGCCTTATTAATCCACTAGGCACATGAAGCTTCAGAGCTTTGTTTAAGTAAAGCTTATTCCACTAACGGACAAATTCGCCTATCCTGGCTCAATTGTCCTGAAAAATCGTCCTAATTTTTCTACGCTTCACTCGCTAACTTAAACTACAGCTCTTCTCGCACAGTGCCATTTTTATAACAGTCACTGAAGATGTCGCCTAGTAATTTTGCATAGCAAAATTGTATCGAGGAGTCGAAGTAAATACAAACAAGGAACGCCTCTTTATCCTTATTCATCCTTCGCTAATTTTCTGCTCTGTTTCTTTTCAGATATTTTAAGTTTGTTGAGTAACACTTTCTCTTTAGCTTTTTTTGTTCTACGGTTTTTTTGTCGTCTTATCTTTTCTATATCTTGTTGAATTTTAGATTCTTTACCTAATATTTTTTCTTCTATTACATCACATAATATTCTGCGCGCTAAAAATCGATTAATTGCTCTAGATCTTTCTTCCCCGCACTTTACCTCTTCACCAGTTGAAAGATGTTTAAGATAGACAGTAGAGGAGGTTTTATTGACTTTCTGCCCTCCACTACCTGAACCTAATACGAATTTCTCGACAAGATCTTCTTCTTTAATATCTAAAGCTTCCATTCTCAATTTTAATTTATTAAGTTTATTTATTGTTACACTTGATTGTTCAGACATGATAACAATTATAAAGTAATTTAATTTGAAATTGATAGTACTGATATATATATTGGCTTTCTTTTGCTATACTAACCAATATGCAACTAAAAGACTTTACTACCAATTCAGAGCGCATTAAGGATATCGTGGCCTCTTATTCTAGAATAGATAATGTGCAAACGTACTGCATGTTGATCGATGCTTCAGAGGTAGACCGATTATATTTTCAACGCCAATTTACAGGGCCACAATTTAGAGGCATCAAGCTAGATGCTACTGTTATCAAAAAACACATTCAATCAGTTAAAAACAGCGGTGCTGGTTGGTTAAAATATGACAAAGAAAAAGGCTTCTACTTACTAGATTTTATTTAATATCCAACTTGTGGCATGTTAAGATTAAATAAATGAAAAAATTTATTCTATCCTTTTCTTTTATAGTCTTGCTTGGCGGACTGTTTATTATTAACTCTGCTAATAGCACTAAAAGTTATCAAGAAAGCCGTTTTCTTCTTTATACAACAACAGAAATTCAAGTTCTATCTAATAATAGACAAAAAGCTGAAAAAGCAATAAATGCTGCCTTTTCCCGCATTGAACAAATTGAAAAAGAGATGAATCTATTTGACCCTAATAGCGAGCTTGGCAAAATAAATGCGACTGCCTATGAACAAGATGTAGCGCTCAGTCCGGATATGTTTTATATATTAACTGCGGCCATTAATGGATCAAAGAAAAGCCACGGCGCATTTGACATAACTGTTCGTCCACTTTCCAAATTGTATGGGTTTGGTTCAACAAAAAAACAGCTGCCAACAGATAAAGAAATACAAAATTCTTTAAGTCTTGTCGGCTATCAGCACATTAAAATAAATGCTGATAAAAAAACAATTCGTTTCTTAAGGAAAGGTGTTGCGCTTGATTTAGGAGGAATAGCCAAAGGATATGCCGTTGATGAGGCAATAAAGGTACTTATACAGCATGAGATAAAGAATGCTTTAGTAAATGCTGGAGGAAGTAGTATTTATGCCTTAGGGACTAATCAAGGTCATCCTTGGCTAATTGCCATTCGTGACCCAAAAAACCCATATAAAACTACTGATAGAGTAATTAAATTACATAATCAAGGATTAAGCACCTCCGGGGATTACGAACAGTTTTTTTTGGCAGGCAAAAAAAAGATTGCTCATATTTTCGATCCTAAAACTGGACAACCAGCAAACTTGGAGACTAAAACTCACAGTGTTACAGTAATTGCTAATACTGCTACTGAAGCCGAAGTATTAACAAAAGCTTGTTATATTTTAGGGGCTGAAAAAATAAAGGAAATCATCAAAGACAAAAAGGTATATTTCTACTAATTATATTGAGATTAGTCCTTTGTAGTTTTAAATATTTCTTTTATAATGTAACCTTGTTGTGTTAATAATCCTTGAACAAACTAATTATTGTCACAATTGAAAGGTATAAAATGGCTGACGTACAAGAAGGCGTGGTTTTGAAAAACGAAGGAAATTTTTCCCGTCTACATGTTGCTATGCACTTTAGTTGCGACGATTGTGGAGCCTGTCAGTCTCCTGAATTGGAGATTTTGGCTTATAATGATTCCAATACTCAAGTTGGTCAAACAGTTAGATTTATCATGAACAATAATAATATGATTAAAGTTTCTTTTATTCTGTTTTTTTTACCATTAGTTTCTATCTTTATTGGAGCTTATCTTGGTTATCTTTTAGCTCCTTTTCTGCCTATAAATAACACACTAACAATGGTTATAGGTGGAGGATTCTTCTTATTGCTTTCCATCATCAATATTATCTTTCAGGACAGAAAATATAGTCTTAAACCAGGCAATTTCGCACAAATTATTGAGGTTGTTTCTTAAATGCTTAAAATTAAACACGGCGGAATACATCCGGACGACAATAAAGATTTAACGGCAAATAAGCAAATTGAAACTTTACCCATTCCAGCAAAACTAATCATTCCAGTTAAACAACATATAGGAGCTCCTTGTTCCCCAATCGTTAAAATAGGAGATTTAGTTAAAAAAGGACAGGTATTAGCAGAAGATATAGCTAAAAAAGCTCCTCCTATCCACAGCCCTTCTTCCGGCAAAATAATTGATATTGGCAATTACCCACATCCTATTTTTGGTATAGCTCAAAGCATAGTCATCGAGACTGACGGGATAGACGAATGGTTACCTGGACTCTTAACCGAGAGAAACATTGATGACCTTTCAGCTACACAGTTGATTGAACTTATTTTTCAAAATGGAATTGTTGGTTTAGGCGGAGCAGCATTTCCTGTTGCAACTAAACTTCAACCACCAAAAGATAAAACAATAGATACCATTATTATTAACGGCGCTGAATGCGAGCCATATTTAACAGCTGATTATAGAGTAATGTTGGAATATCCAGAATTACTACTTCAAGGCTGTAAAATTATCATGAAAATCCTAAACGTTCAAAATTGTATTATCGGAATAGAAGACAATAAGCCAAAGGCAATAAAATTACTAAAAAAGCTCGGCAAACCCTATGGAATTAAGGTCATAACACTCAAAACATTATATCCTCAGGGCGGCGAAAAAATGATGATTAATGTAATAACTGGCAAGGAAATACCTTCTGGAAAACTACCAATGGATGTAGGCTGTGTTGTGCAAAACGTAACAACCTGTATGGCTATTGCTAACGCTGTTTTGAAAAATATTCCTTTGATTGAAAGAATTGTTACAGTCTCTGGTAAAACCATTGTTAAACCAAAAAATGTCTTAGCTAAAATTGGAACTAGCTTCAAAGATGCGATTGATTTCTGCGGTGGTTTCAGTTCGACACCAGACAGAATACTTATGGGTGGACCAATGATGGGAATTGCACAAGGCACAATTGATACAGTTATTGTCAAAGCTTCCTCTGGAATCTTAGCTTTAAGTAAGAAAGATATTGATAATAGCGTAGAGCGTCCTTGTATTCGTTGTGGACGTTGTGTAGATGCTTGCACTATGCGATTAAGGCCAAATGTTCTAAGTATGCTAAGTGAAAAACACAAACACAAAACCGCGCTAGTTGAATACGATCTTTTAGATTGTGTAGAATGCGGATGTTGTAGCTTTGTTTGTCCAGCCAAACGTAACATTGTTCATTATATAAAGCTTTCCAAAGCTAAAAATCTGAATAGTAAGTAGGAGTATATGAGTAAACCTGTTGAAAAAATTTCTGTAGAAAATCTAGTTGTTTCAGCTTCTCCTCACATTCGTGGATCGGAAAGTATCTCAGTAATTATGTGGACTGTTAATTTAACACTATTACCACTTACAATTCAGGCTGTTTTTAACTTTGGAGTAGCGTCACTGATAACCTTGGGAGTTAGTATTCTTGGTGCAGTATTAACTGAGGCTCTTATTCAATTATGGCAAAAAAAAGCAATTACCATTTATGACGGTAGTGCATTCTTAACTGGTCTCTTGCTAGCATTATGTCTACCACCCAATCTACCTTGGGGAATGACATTATTCGGCGCTATTTCGTCTATTGGTATTGCCAAACACATGTTTGGTGGTCTTGGAAATAATGTTTTTAATCCAGCGCTTATCGGTAGAGCTATAATCATGGCTAGTTTCCCAGCAGCAATGACTACTTGGGGAATTTCCATTTTGTCTGCTGGTCACCCTATTACTTCTACCTTCATGCATATTGATGCTATCACCTCTGCGACCCCACTTGAAATTCTTAAACACCAAGGATACGACCATTTGGTTAATGTTTTCGGTGGCAAACTTGAATTATATAAAACAATGTTTTTTGGTAATAAAACTGCTTGTGGTTTAGGTGAAACCTCTGCATTCTTGACTATATTAGGTGGACTATTCCTGATTTGGAAAGGATACATCAAATGGCAAGTTCCAGTAGTTATGGTTGGTACGGTTGGCCTACTAACTTGGATTTTTAGTGGAAGTCACGGATTATTTACTGGCGACCCCATTTTCCATATGATGGCTGGTGGCTTATTACTTGGTGCTTTCTTTATGGCTACAGATATGGTTACTACACCCATCAGTATTCCTGGCAAAATAGTTTTTGCTTTTGGTTGCGGATCAATTACCACATTAATTCGTATGGTAGGTGGTTATCCTGAAGGTGTTTGTTATTCTATATTGTTAATGAACACGTTAACTCCACTAATTGACAGAATGTTTGTTCCCAAAAAATTTGGTACTCTTAAAGATCCACGCCGAGGGGTAAAAAATGTCCCAAGAAAATAAAAACTCTAGCATCCTACAGATTACACTAAATTTTACTTTAGCTAGTCTGCTATCTGGTGCAATTCTAGCTGGAACATATTTTATTACTGAACCATACTCTGTAAGTAATAAAATAAAACTTAAAGAACTATCAATGCGCGAATTAATCCCAACAGCACAAGCATTCAAGCAAATTGCTAATAAAAACGGCTGGTATAAAGCCATGGATAATAAAGGGAACTTAGTTGGATATATTTTACCTGCTGAAACAAAAGGTTATGGGGGAACAATTAAAATTTTAGTTGCAATTGATGCAGAACAAAAAATAATTGACTACAAAATTCTTGCACATAATGAAACTCCAGGACTAGGAGATGCTTCTGGCCTACCAGAATTTAGAAAACAATTCGCTGGCAAAAAACCAGAAAATCTAATTGTCGTAAAAACACCTGATCCAACTAAAATTGTTGCAATTACTGGAGCTACAATTAGTTCCAGAGCCGTTACTAAAGGCATCAAGGAATGTCTTGAACAGTTTGATGGTTTGATTAAAGAAAATGGAGGGGGTTTGTGAAGCTCTGGAAAATATTTTACAAAGGATTATTCGATGAGAATCCAATCTTTCGTTTAGCGCTAAGTCTTTGCCCAGCGGTAGCTGTAACATCAACTGCCAAAAACGCTTTGGTCATGGGTCTTTGCGTATTATTTGTTATTACTACCAACAATGTAGTAGTCTCTATTTTTCGTAAATTAATTAACCCTAAAATAAGAGTTCCAATTTTTATTATGTCTATTGCAACTATTGTTACTGTGGTTGAACTGGTCTTAGAAGCGTTTTTCCCTATACTTTTCCAGGCACTTGGAATCTATCTAGCACTAGTCGTAGTATTTGCCATAATTTTAGCTAGAGCTGAGGTTTTTGCCTCAAGAAATAATATCATTCATTCTTTCTTTGATGGTTTAGGTATGGGTGTTGGATTCACCGGAGCTATGGTACTTATCGGAATTATTAGAGAATTTTTTGGTCATGGAACAATATTCAATCTTCAACTTTTAGGTAGTTGGTATGCTAAACCATTAATTGTTATTTTACCTCCTGGTGGCTTTATACTTATTGGCATATTAATCTGTTTATTTAATATGCTTGGTTTTAAATTAGGAGACATCGCTGAAAGAAAAAAAGCAACTCTCCTAGAAAAGGAGACTATGAATGACTGAGTTACTTTTAGTTTTCCTAAGCGCTGCTATTGTTAATAATTTTGTTTTAACTAGATTCTTAGGTCTTTGTATTTTCTTTGGAGTTTCTAAACACTTAGAGTCTTCTTTTAGTATGGGTCTAGCAATTATCTCTGTAATGACAATTAGCTCGATGATTGCCTGGGCGGTTAATCATTTTGTCCTTATACCTTTACATGTAGAGTTTTTGCGTACGATAGCTTTTGTAATAATAATCGCTTGTTTTGTTCAACTTCTAGAAATGG
>JBAXBT010000070.1:0-6846 GCA_037141875.1 Candidatus Riflemargulisbacteria bacterium | reverse complement strand
GTCCAATCTTAGCTCCAAAAAAACTAGTAAGCACAAACGCTAAGATTACCCAAAAGGCAGCCTTAAGGTCAATATTGCCAGTTTTATAGTATTGCAGAGCTGCGAATATGCTCACAGGTAAAAGCATGATGGCCAGCGACGTTCCTTGTGCTAGATGTTGATTGAATCCTAGAAGATAAACCATCCCTGGAATCATTATAATTCCGCCACCAACTCCAAATAGTCCACTGAGTATCCCTGCCAGTGATCCAATAATTAAACAGATGATAATGAAGTTCATTTATTCTCCTTTAATTTTTCCCAAATAATAAGTGTGAACATTATCATGCTAAACCCAAACAAGAAGTCTTCTATAGGTATAGTCCCAATTCTTATATTCAAATTGAAGCTAGAATTGTATCTGACTATATTCGCTGTAAGATAGCCATTAATTATTAATTTGAAGCCAGCAATAATTGCAAGGAACAGCCAAAAGATTTTTTGTTTAAGAAAATTGGTTTTAAGTTTTCTGTCTAATAGTATGTAAAGTATTGAGGATAAAACAACAAGGATTGTATATTCTTTCATTTTTGTGCCTTTTTATTAATGAAATGAGACTGAATATGTTTAATTGTTTCCCAAGTAAACAAGCAACAAAAAGGTATAACAATAAAGAACAACCATTCCTCTATAGGTAGTCCTAAAAAATATTTACCACAGATTCCTGTTGATTTAAACCACCAATGACCTCTAGCTGTTGCATAAACATCCCACCCGCCAAAAAGAATCGTGGTAGACAGTAATGAAATAATAAGAGCTTTTATGTTTGAGTAGAACTTTAGTGGTGGGTAGAAGCTAAGAATAAAGGGGAATATTCCGCTTATAAGTAAGATTATAAAATATCTACTCATTTAATGCTGTGTCCTTTCCCGGTCCCAATCTTTCTTCCAATTGAAATAATTCTACCTTTGACGCACTTAGCACAATCTTCACCACTTTCATCAACGCATGGTTTATTAGGATATAGTTGATAAAACTTTCTGTACTTCTGGGGAGTAGCATTAGGCATAAAAACATTAGCCCCTCTTTGTAGTAAGAGGTTCCTGCCGTTTGTTTGAATAGCGTCAAAAGCAGTAGTGGAAGGTATATGTGCCTTAGGATTAAGAAGTCTTATGATAGATATAACTTTGAAGAATACCTCTTTTTCAAAAGGGTTAGTTGTTTCTCCAAATGGAGTGTCTGGGTGTGGGATAAAAGGCCCAATTCCAATCATGTCCAGATTAAGGCTAGTGCAGAATAATATTTCTTTAGCTAATCCTTCCAGCTTTTGACTAGGCATACCTATAAGAAAGCCTGAGCCAGCTTGTATGCCAAGCTCTTGCAAGGTTTTTATAAACGCTAATCTAGTAATTAAATCATCATCTGGATGTGCTTTCTCAAACAGTAGGGGGTCAGAGCTTTCGTAGCGGATAAGGTATCTGTCCATGCCACATTTTTTCCAGTGGATGAGTGTTTCTTTAGTTTGATCGCCAAGTGACAAGGTTATGGCAAGTTGGGTGTCTTTTTTGATTTCTTGTAGTATTTCTCCAATGTAGTCTTTCGATAAAAACGAATCTTCTCCTGCTTGAATTACAACTGTGGTCATTCCGTTCTTCTCCATATCTTTACAGGCTTGAAGTATCTCTTCTTTTGGCATTCTGTATCTAGTTATATTTTTTGTTTTTGAGCGTATACCGCAGTAATTACAGCTTTTCTTGCAGTAATTGGATACTTCTAATATGCCTCGAAGATAAACTTCATCTCCCATATTATTTTGGCGGACTATGTTTGCTTGTTTATAAAGTTCTGCTAATTCTTCACCCTCAAGATTTAACAGGTATACAACTTCTTTTGTTGAAAGCTTTACGTCTTGCGCTGACCTTGTAAAAATAGAAGTTAAGTTCATCTTGTTTTAGCCAAATTAAATGGCTGAAGAACCCTTTCTGTAATGCCATTTATATATGCGATAATGACGCCATAATTAGTGATAGGTATGCCAGCAGATTTTGCATCCTCAAGTCTAGACATAATTTCTTGTCTGTTTACTACACATCCTCCGCATTGAACGATAAGTTTGTGTTTAGAGTTATCAAAAGAAAAGTCATTACCAACTTGAGTTTCAAAATTTAGCTTTAGCCCAGTCTTTGCTTGAAGCCATTTTGGGATTTTGACTCTACCGATATCTTCTCCTATTGGAGCATGGGAACAAAGCTCTAATATAAGTATTGTGTCGCCATCTTTTAGCTTCTCTATCGCCTCGAGACCCTTTGTATATTGTTCGATATCACCTTTTTGCCTAGCAAAGAGAATAGAGAACGAGGTGAGAGGAACTTCTTCAGGTATTAATTTAGCAACCATTCCAAAAACTTGTGAATCAGTTACAACTAAGTCAGGTAAATGTTTTAGCGTGTGTTTTAGTGTATATTCCAGTTCTTTCTCAGTGCAGACCACTACAGTGTTTCCTGCATCTAGAAGCTCAACCTGCACTTGTGCTTGAGGAAGAATCATTCTGCCTTTAGGAGCCTCAGCATCTATAGGAGTTACAAGTACTACAGTTGATGGTGATTTTACCAAATCAGCAACGACCAGAGGGTCAGGTTCTCTTGATTTAATAAAAGAAACGAGCTGGTCCTTGATATCCCAAATACCAGTATCTAATAAAGCAGAACAACTAATAACAGGGACATTATATATTTCAGTTAAGTCTTTTTTTAATTTATTTAAAGTAACTTCGTCAGATATATCTTGTTTATTAATTACAAAGAACCATTGGAGTTTTTTCTTGCTGTAAGTATTAATTAATTCTCTATCATATTTAGTCAGTCCTTGAGGTGTAATTAACTGGATTGCAATATCTGTTTTAGCAAGTACTTTATTGCTTTTTTCAATTCTTTGAGCTCCTAATTCTCCTTCATCATCAATTCCAGCTGTGTCTATAAACATTACTGGTCCAACTGGCTGAAGTTCATAAGCCCTGCTTACTGGGTCAGTAGTAGTTCCAGGTATATGTGATACTATGCTTAAACTCTGCCCAAGTATTCTGTTTAGCAATGATGATTTGCCTGCATTTCTAGTTCCAAATATAGAAATGTGTGGGCGAAGTCCTTTGGAAGTTGGTTGTTGTGAGCTTATCAAACTACTCATAATTGTATAATCTCCATTTTTTAAATTTCATGAGATTATTGTATAGTAAATACGGCTTAATTCAAGGTAGATTGTTTTGGTTGAGTTTACAAACTTTAAGATTATTGGGAAAAGTAGAAGCTAATATCGATAAGTTTATATGAATTGGAAAATAATTTCTCTAAACAAAGTAAAGATGATTGGCGGTTATGTTAATTGGAACCATGATGCCTTTGATACTGTTTTGTTTGAAGTTTGTCTTATTGATGACAAGGTCCCGTATTCTATCCCTAATAAATTACATGATATTTTTTTAGGGTATAAACAGGTTAGAGAAGCTAAAAGTAAGCTTAATATTCAGAGAACAATCAAAGATATATCAGTCACACTTCCGCCTACGTCTCAGATACAATTATTCTGGAAGTATTTAAATCATTTAGAGATATATAAAATGGATGTTTTAATAAATGCCGTGTATAGACAAGGCTATGGTACTCCTCAAAAGATTATCAATATGTTAGCAAGATTGGTGCGTCATGCAAATCAATCAGATGCTCAGTGTTTTCAAGTTTCTGTTAATTTCGCGTGCAAATTTTTCATCAAAATATATCCGGAATTTACAGAAGAGATTGGAGTCATAATAGCTAAACAGAAACATCAAAAATTATTAAGTCAGTTTGATAGGCGCACTTGAAAGTAAGCATGAAGAATAAATGTATTTCTCTATCAACCCAAAATATTGCTCTAGGGAAAGTTGTTTGGAACCACCCTTTGTTTTTAATAAATAAGGTAATTGGCTCATTGTATTTTGAGTCTATGAGAGCCAATATTCCTCAAGTTTTTTGTGAACAGTTGCATGAATGCATAAGATTACAAGGTATAGATAGTTGGGATGTTCCATCTATTATTAAAGATATTACTGATTTCTTTCCAGCTTTAACTCAAAGTGAGGCACCAACTAATCCTTCAGCTTATGATTTTCAAATTTGGAGCTATTTGAATCATTTTGCAATTATTAAATTAGACATTTTAATTCAGCAAGTTAGCAAATCAACAATTAATGTTGAGGATGAAGTAGTCCCTCTGTTGAGGAGGTTAGTTGATCAATCAAATATTTCTTCTGCTGAGTGTTTTCAAATAAGTGTCCATTTTGCGTGTAAGTTTTTTGCTGAATTTTATCCTGCAAGAAGAGAAGAAATTAATAAGATTATATTATTAGAGGATCACCAGAGGGAACTAAGAGGAGAAGATTAACAGAAGATGTCTCGTTGTCCGTCCTTGATTTTTTGGATAGATTTCTTGGTATACTCAAGTATTTTTTCATCAGGAAGAGCTAACAATGCCTTAGCAATAGTTTTCTCTCCAATTATTTTTGTTTTAGGTGAAGCGTAATCTTCTAAGTATTCTTGAAAGGTTATTATGGCGTTTGGTGAACATTTCTTTTTAATATCACCTGGTTTTGCATATTCCATAAAGTCTAGCCCCGTGCGTCCTGAACGGTAACAGCCAGTGCAAAAAGAAGGTATATAGCCGTGAACACAGACATCATAGATAACTTCATCCAGATTACGGTGATCGCCTAAAGAGAACTGTTCCATACTGTCTACATCGCTGTACCCACCAGGGTTTGTTTTGCTTCCTGCACTTATTTGAGAAATGCCGTAGTCAAGAGCTTCACTTCTGGTTTCTGCTGTTTCTCTAGTGCTAAGTATGAGGCCAGTATACGGAACAGCTAGTCTTAGAATTGCTATCATTTTTTTAAAGTCATCATCAGAAACAGGATACGGAGGAGTGGATGCTATTTCTGAGCCTTCTGCAGGTTCAAGTCTTGGAACGGATATAGTGTGTGGACCTAATCCAAATTTATTCTCTAAATGTTCAATATGAGAAATAAGCGCGAGTACTTCATATTTGTAATCATAAAGTCCAAACAGGACTCCAATCCCTATATCATCAATTCCAGCTTCAAAGGCACGGTCTATGGCTGTTAGCCGATAGTTATAATCACGCTTAGGGCCTTTTAGATGAAGCTTCATATAAGTTTCTTCGTGGTAAGTTTCTTGAAATAGTTGGAATGTTCCAATATCGTGTTCTTTTAGTCTTTTGAAATCGGATACCTCTAGTGGAGCTAAATTTACGTTGAGTCGTCTAATGTTGTTTTTCCCGTCACGTGCTGCGTATACAGTATCTATTGCTTTGAGAACGTAATCAAGTCCTTCTTTTGGATAGGATTCTCCAGCTACGAGTAATACTCTTTTTTGACCTGTTTTTAAAAGTGCGAGGGTTTCTTTGGTAATCTCTTCTTGAGAAAGTGCTTTTCGAGCGATGTTTGTGTTAGTACAGCGAAAGGCACAGTACGCACAGTCATTATTACAAAGATTAGAGATGTATAACGGAGCAAATATTACCAGTCGATTACCGTAGATTTCGTTTTTCACCCAGTTGGCTGTTTGTAGAATTTCTTTTATTCCAGCAGCATCTGTTGTGTTTAGTAAAACTGCCACATCTTGCATGGAAAGCCTTTGGAGCTTTTTGCTTTTTTCTAAGATTTCTTGTAGTTCTATCTTTTTAGGTTGGTAATCAAGCGCTTGTTGTATTTTCTCATTGTTAATTATCATTGCTAGCTAATGATAATACTTTTAGTAGGCATTATCAAACGATTAACTTGTCTAAATATTATGCAATTATTCTGTTGGTACTCCGATAGATTGGTATGAAGTTTAAAGTAGTTAGTGATAATAATATTTTCTTGCAAGCCACTGTCATTTTAGCGGTCGATTATGATCATATAGGCACTGCACGTCTTCAGTTTCAGAAAAGATTGGTAACAAATGACGTATTTAAATGTATTTTAGCTAGGTGCAGTGTGTTAAATGAAATAATGGTAGAGGTGACTAAGAATTCTTTTGATTCCTTTGTTGATCGCTTAGATAGTCAAATTGTTGATGGGAAGATTCATTTGTTGAATTTAAAGTTAGAAGTATTTTATAGGAAAGACGAGTTTGTTATTGCAGTAACAGATAATGGTAAGCCAATTACTTTTAGTGAAAACGGCCAACCAATTAACAGAGATAGACAAAAAAGAAAACATTTCGGATATAAGCATATTGGAATTTATCAGTCGCAAAGGCTTTTGAGAACTATTGATGGAAAGATATCTTGGCAGGCACTAAAAGATGGGACTAGGACTGAAGTTAGGATTCCTGCAACATCTTCTATTTTCTCACGATAACTGTATATGAAAACTAAAATAGTAGCTTTAGGCTCTGCTTCACAAAATCATAAGGCATTGGATTTCTTTACTAAAATGGGCTTACTAGACCATATGACCGTGAAGGCTGTTAATACTGCAGATTCTCTACGTTTAGTAGGCAATAATAGAGTTCTTGTTATTGGTGCGGGGTTTGATCCTAATGTTCTATTGGCATATGCGGCAAGTGGTGCGAAGGTTGACTTGGCTCAACCAAGTGAAGCTAAAATTGCTAAAAATATAATTCAACAAAATGATATGTTGCAAAAAACCCTCCGTTCTATAATGAGTGAGTCAAAGATGAAGGGGTTGGATGCAGAATTGGGCGAGATTGATACAACTTCCTTCGTAGGATATATTCAAAATGTTGGATTACCGAAAGGTGCTTTCAGCGTTGCGGTATTGCCAAATGTTTTTGACATTCAGGTTGATTCACAAAAGTCTTTTTTTATTAA
>JBAXBT010000069.1:0-6850 GCA_037141875.1 Candidatus Riflemargulisbacteria bacterium | reverse complement strand
ACAAATTCACTATTTGATTCTATTTCTGACATGTTTCCTCCTATGATTTAGCTAAAACTGTAGCCCTTTACTCCTGGCTCCATCAGCGACTGCTTTGATCCTGCCATGATATATTCTGCCTGCTCTATCAAAAACAACGCTTTTGATTCCAAGACTTATGGCTTTCTCTCCTACGAGCTCTCCTACTTTAAAGGAAACTTCTTTATTAGCTCTTTGCTTTAAAATAAGACTGGAAATTCCTAAAATAGTTTTTTGATTTTCATCATCAATAATTTGAACATAAACATTATTTAAACTTCTGCTTACTATCATTCTGGGTCTATCAGCTGTCCCAATTACTTGTTTTGTTGTTCTTCTCATCTTAAATATTTCTCCTTTTACTTCTTAGCTGACTTTCCTGCTTTTCTAATAATACGTTCGTCAGAATATTTTACGCCTTTACCTTTATAAGGTTCTGGTGGTCTTAACTTTCTAATATTAGCTGAAACCTGTCCAACTAATTGTTTATCAATACCTTTTACGGTTATTTTAGTATCTCCTACTAGCTCGAAACTGATACCTTCAACAGGCTCAACTTCAATAGGATGAGAATAGCCTAATGCCATAGTTAATCCATTTCCCTTTTTTTGAACCCTATAACCAACTCCAACTAAATCTAAAGTTTTTTCGAACCCATCAGTGACACCTTTAATCATATTCTTAATTAAAGTGTTATAAAGACCATGTTGGGCTTTAGCTTCATTGTCTTCAACATTCCTTGTTAAAACAACTTTGTTATCTATTTGTACAATAGTAAGTTTAGTTGTCGGTATCGCTAAGGACAACTCTCCTTTTGGACCTTTTACTTTTACTTGACCAACAGAAATATCGACTTGGACATTAGCTTTGATCTCAACTGGTTTTGCGCCTATCTTTGACATAATATATTTATCTCCCTACCAAACGTAACATAAAATTTCGCCACCAACATTTTTAATACGTGCATTTTTACCACTAATAACACCTTTATTAGTAGAAAGAATTGATATTCCAAAGCCACTCTTAACTTTAGGAATATCTTCTTTAGCAAGATATTGCCTTTTTCCTGGCGTACTTTGTTTTACCATATCATTTAATACTGATTTTCCTTTTTCGTTATACTTCAAGGAAACTTTAATTATAGGTTTATTATCATTATCAATTTTTTCTATTTTAGAAAAAAAACCTTCTTTTTGCATAATAGTAACAATATCAAACTTAATCTTTGAAAAAGGGAATTGAATATCTACCTTTCTTGCATTGATACCATTTTTTATTATACAAATCATATCTGCTATAGGATCTGAAACGCTCATTTATACCTCCTGATTTACCAACTAGACTTCGTTACGCCTGGAAGTTCTCCAGCACAAGCTAGCTTCCTGAAACATAAACGACAAACACCAAATTTTCTAAGATGACCTCTCGACCTACCACAAATACTACATCTTCTCCTATATTGAATAGGACTCTTCTTCTTTTTTTCATTTCTAACAACCATTGATATTTTTGCCATCTATTATATCTCCTCTAATTAATGTGTTACTTTCTAAAAGGCATGCCTAATAGAGCTAGCAATTCTATAGACTCTTCAAGATTTTCAGTTGTAGTAACAAAAGTAATATTGAATCCTCGTACCTTATCAACTTTATCAAAATCGATTTCTGGGAAAATTGTTTGTTCCTTAATTCCAAGCGTATAGTTTGCTTGATCATCAAATGCTTTTCTAGATACTCCACGAAAATCTCTTATTTTTGGTAGTACCATATTAAAAAACTTATTCATAAATTGATACATCTTGTCACCCCTAAGAGTAACTTTACAACCAATAGCAAGTCCTTCTCTTAACTTAAATCCTGCAATTGATTTCTTTGCTTTTGTAATTATTGGTTTCTGTCCGAAAAGAAGAGTAAAATCATCAACTGATGATTGAATCGCTTTAGAGTTGCTTATAGCTTCTCCAATTCCTCTATTAATTACTATTTTTTCTATTTTAGGAACTTGATTAGCATTCTTAAAGTTAAACTTCTCTTGAAGAACCTTTACTATTTCAGTTTTATACTTTTCTTTTAAATCTACCGATGATGAATTTTGTTTAACCACGACTATTTGATCTCCTCTTATTTATCTATTATTTCATTGCATTTTTTGCATTTTCTAACCAACTTACCTTTAACTTCTTCAATAGCTAAACGAGTAGGTTTTTTGCAATATTTGCATACTACCATTACATTAGACCAATCAATTGGTTTTTCCATTTCAACAATACCACCAGGACCAGAATGACTAGGCTTTTGGTGCTTCTTAACAGTATTAGCCTTTTCTACTAATACTTTTAACTTTGAAGGAAGTACTTGTAAAATTTTTGATTTTAGACCCTTGTTTTTTCCTGCTATAACTATAACTTCATCATCTTTTTTCAACTTATTCACTATACTCTCCTTATACAACCTCTGGAGCTAATGAAATTATCTTAGCAAAAGATTTATCTCTTAACTCTCTAGCGATAGGCCCAAATATTCTTGTACCTTTTGGCAAATTTTGATTATTTATAATAACTGCAGCATTATCATCAAAACGAACTGAAGTTCCATCTTTTCTGATTATTGGTGACACTGTTCTAACAACTACTGCTTTTACTACTTCACTTCTTTTCACGTTACCATCAGGCTGTGCTTTCTTTACACACGCAACAATGATATCACCTACACTTGCAAACTTTCGTTTACTTCCACCTAATACTTTAATGCAAAGAATCTCTTTAGCTCCGGAGTTGTCTGCAACTACTAATCTTGTTTCTGATTGAATCATAGCTTATGCACCCTTTCCTGTTTCTTTAGATTCTACTTTGCCAATATAAATCCATCTTTTATCTTTACTTAAAGGTCTGACTTCTCTTATTTTCACAAGATCTCCACTTTTTGCTTCATTGTTTTCGTCATGAGCTTTTACCTTCATGTTCTTTGTAATTACTTTTTCATATTTAGGATGATGAGTTCTTCTTTCAAGTTTAACAACGATAGTTTTATCCATCTTGTCACTAACAACAACACCTGTTCTTTCTTTTCTTCTATTTCTAATCTCGTCCATTATTTATCTCCCTTAACACTATTTAAAACCGTTAGGTGTGTGTTTAGTCTGGCAATATCTTTCTTTGTTTTGCTAATTGATTTCAAATCCTTTAGCTGATTAGATGCTCTTTCAAATCTAAGCTTAATTAACTCAGTATTTTTTTCAGCAATCTTTTTCTCGATATCTTCTTTTTTTAATTTTTCTACTTCAACATACTTCATATTCTTACCCTTCCAAATCCATTCTATAAACAAATTTTGTTTTCAAAGGAAGCTTATGTGCAGCTAGCCTCATTGCTTCTTTTGCAATATCTTCAGTTACATCGGCTATTTCAAACAAAACCTTACCTCTTTTTATTACAGCAACCCAAAACTCTGGAGAACCCTTACCTTTACCCATTCTAGTTTCAGCAGGTATCTTTGTAACAGGTTTGTCTGGAAATATTCTTATCCAAATTCTTCCGCCTCTTTTTACATATCTAGTCATAGCTATACGAGCTGCTTCAATTTGTCTGGAACTTATCCAAACATTATCTAAAGCTTGTAATCCGTATGTGCCGAAGTCAATCTTATTGCCTTTATTAGCAGTACCTTTACGTCTTCCTCTTTGTTGCTTTCGAAACTTCTGTTTTTTTGGCATTAACATTTTAGGACACTTCCTCCTTTTCGGATTTCTGAGGAATTATATCTCCCTTGTATATCCAAACTTTTATTCCAATTTTCCCATATACAGTTAACGCCTCAGTAAATGAATAATCAATATCTGCTCTTATTGTTTGTAAAGGAACTCTTCCTTCTCTATACCATTCTGTTCTTGCGATCTCAGCTCCACCAAGTCTTCCAGCGCATTGAACCTTAATACCTTCAATACCAGATCTCATTGCTCTTCCCACAACTTGCTTCATAGCTCTTCTGAACGCTACTCTTTTCTCAAGTTGTCTTGCAATAGTTTCGCCCAATATTGGAGAACACGTGTCAATATTCTTTTCTTCAACAACATTAACCTTTACATTAGGAACAGTTACCATCTTTTTAAGTGCTAAATTAAATTCCTCTATCCCAACTCCGCCTTTGCCAGTAATAACTCCTGGTCTAGCTGCTCTAACAGTTACATCAATTCCATCATTTTTTCTTTTTAATATAATCTTAGAGATACCAGCTCGCAAATATTTTGCTTTTATGAAATCTCTTATATCCTTATCATTCTTTACAAAATTCGCGTAGTTTTTATATGAATACCATACGCTGTCACATTCTTTATTAATGCCTAATCTAAATAGTACCGGATTTATCTTATTACCCATTATGAATTCCCTTCCTTCAATCCTATGGACACATGACTATATTTTTTCTGTATCCTAGATGCTCTACCTTTACTAGCTGCTCTTACTCTTTTCATAATTAATGCTTGACCTGTATATCCTTCAGACACAACTAAATTTGCTTCATCCATTTTATAGTTATTTACAGCATTTGCTTTTGCAGATTTCACTACATCATAAAGTATTTTTGCTGGTTTATTGGACATAAACTTAAGAACGGTTAATGCTTTATCAACATTCATTCCAACTATTTCCTTTATAGCTCTATTAACCTTAGTTGGTGAAATTCTTAAATATTTAATTGTTGTCTTTATTTCCATTGTTCTACCTCTTAGTCCTTATTTTTTCTTAGATGTATGGCCTCTATATAATCTTGTGTGAACAAACTCTCCAAGTTTATGTCCAATCATATTATCAGATATAAAAATTGGTATATGCTTTCTGCCATTATGAATAGCAATTGTTAACCCAATCATGTCTGGTACTACGTCTGACCTTCTTGACCACGTTTTAATTATTTTTTTGTCGCTTGTTTCTTTAGCTACTAAAACTTTCTTCATTAAGTGATCGTCGATAAAAGGTCCTTTTTTTAATGATCTTGCCATAACTCTTGGTCTCCTTATTTTTTCCTGCTAATAATATATTGATTACTAAGCTTCTTCTTTTTTCTTGTCTTATAACCTAATGATATCAATCCTTTTGCAGAAACTGGGGCAGGTCTACCAATAGGTGCCTTTCCTTCTCCGCCTCCATGTGGATGATCACAAGGGTTCTTTGCTGATCCTCTTACATTTGGTCTTTTACCTCTATGAAAATTCTTACCAGCTTTTCCAAGTTTAATATTTCTATGATCAGTATTAGACACACTACCAATAGTAGCTCTGCATTCTAACCTGATAAGACGCAACTCACCAGAGGTAAGTTTAATTACAGCATATTCGTTTTCTTTCGCCATTAATTGAGCACTAGCTCCTGCACTTCTTACTAGTTGTGCTCCTCTTCCTGGTTGCATTTCTATATTATGAATGATGGTTCCAACAGGTATAGCGCTTAACGGTAAGGAATTACCTACTTTTATCTCAGCCTTTAGCCCAGACTCAAGAACGTCTCCTACTGTTAACCCGATAGGAGCTATAATATATGTTTTTTCACCATCAATATAATTTAATAAAGCTATTCTAGCTGTTCTATTAGGATCATATTCAATAGAAACAACCTTTGCTTTAATTCCATCTTTGCTTCTTTTGAAATCAATTAATCTATAAAACTTTTTGCTTCCGCTTCTTCTGTTTTCAACTGTTACTCTTCCTTGATTATTTCTTCCTGATCTAGGATTGATTTTAACAAGTAATGATTTCTCAGGGCTTGTTGAAGTAATTGTTGAAAAATCAGAAATTATCATATTTCTGGTTCCGTTTGATATTGGTTTTATTTTCTTAGTTGCCACTTTAGTACCTCTTCTCTTAACTTAACTTCTCGAATTCAGCAATCTTCTGACCTTCTTTTAAAGTCACAATAGCTTTCTTCCAGTCACTAGTTCTTCCGACAAATTTTCCTAATCTTTTATGCTTGCCTATTACGTTAATTGTTCTAACGTTTAGTACTTGAACATTAAATGTCTTTTCAATTACAGATTTAATCTCAATTTTATTAGCAGCTGGTACTACTTTAAAAACATATTTATTATCCGCACCCATTGCAGAACTTTTTTCTGTTATTACTGGTCCCAAAACTATATTTTTAATCATTTCAAATATATCTCCTCTAATTGCTTCATTGCAGAATCTTCTATTAAAATTGCTGTGGCCTTAAGTATATCATAAACGTTTAATCCGTAAACGCTTGAAACCTGAAGGTTGTCATAATTACCAATTACTGATTCGCGACTATCTCTTTCAGTAGATACATATAATATTCTTTTATCATTAAGTTCTTTAGTTTTTACTATTTTGACAAAATCATTAATCTTAGTAATTGTAGTATTAAATTTATCAGCATTTTCTACTATTAACATAAAATCTTTTTGTGCCGTTAGAGACCCTAAAAAAGCTTGTCTTTTTACTTTTTTATTTACTTTTGATATTCTTTTTATGTTTTGCGGTCCATGGCAAACTCCGCCACCAACCCATAAAGGAGAGTTGCTAGTCCCAGCTCTTGCACGGCCAGTACCTTTTTGTTTCCAAGGCTTAGCTCCGCCTCCACTTACTTCAGCTCTTGTTTTCGCATATGAATTCTTAGATCTTTTTTGGTGTAAAAAATCTTTTACAACAAAACCTAACTTTTCTTTGCTTACAGGACTATCAATAAGTATTGAATTAACTTCAAAACTACTATCTGCTTGCTTTACTAAATCATAACTATTTACTTTTACCATTTTTATTCCTACCACCTATCTAGTTATATAAAACTATCTCAGAGCCATTAGCCCATGGGACAGCT
>JBAXBT010000068.1:0-6881 GCA_037141875.1 Candidatus Riflemargulisbacteria bacterium | reverse complement strand
GTGATCATCCTTTTAAGGGGCTACTGCTTTATTATTTTTTCAGAAACCACTGTGTTGTTATCAGTGTACCTGATGATATAAACCTTATTACCTCTGATCGTAATATCGGACCAACAACCCCTAGTCAGAGAATTCATGCACTTTGGCAAGGCCTAAGTGTAGCTGAATATAGATGGATTGAAACAAGAAGGATCGCTTTTGATGCTAACTCAACTCCAGAGGCACAAGGATTTGTTTCACAAAGAATTGAAGAAGTTGTTAATAAACTCAAAAAAGAAAAGTTCACTCTAACGAAGGGTGAAGGATATACTGATTTACATTTTGAAGATGACATAACAGTAACTATTAAAGATTCTAACTTACCAAAAGAATATTTAACACAATACGACCCACGAAAAATGGTTGTGATACAAAGAAATGAAGCTTCTCTTAGTCTGCCATTGCATTCAGAGAAAACTTTCTTAGATGCTGACAGATTAGTTCACTTGGCAAAGATGTATATAGATGAGGAGATTCGAAGAACTTCATCGGGACTTTTCTAATCAAAATACAAATTTAAATCTAAAACTTTATTAATTAACTTACAAAGATTAACAAAAAAATGTTTAATTTTTTAAATTATGGGTAAAGATAAAACTGTAAGGAGTAATAAATGCTAAATAATTTATCAATTAACAATGTCCCAAATAATATAAAAACTTATTCTCCGTCTACTGAACAACAGATAAACAAAGACATGAAAGAATACTTTGAAACAGAAAAACAACCAGTTAATCCAGAATCCTTGTCTCAAAACATTAAAGGACTCTTGTCAAAACAGCTAACTGTAAAAGATTTTGTCAAAAATATGATGAACTCCAATAATTCCAAAAACATTGAACAAATATCAAACATGCTCAAAGGATATAATGTTGAAACATTAGCTGAAAATATTCAGGATATGCCCAAGCAAATGGACAAACTATTAAACCAACCACAAACAAAGATACAACAAGACAACACAATGATGAACAATGCTCCTAAAATTGAAATGACATCGCCAGAAGTACAAATAATGGCTTCAAATTTACTAGGCATGCTCAAAGAAGGAAAAATGAAAGAAGCACTACAAACATTTGACAAAAAAGGAGATGTTTTAGAAAAAATGTTGGATTCTTTTCTGTCACAATCCTCTCAATCTGCTAGAGACACAGCAAACTTGCTTAACTTTATTCAAAACGTAATATCCCAAGGACTTGTCATATCACCTGAGCTTCAAAAGATGTTACAAGAAAAGTATAAAAAATTAGAAAAACATTTATCATTCTCCGAAGAATTAGCAACGCAAAAAGAAGAAGATGTAAATAATCTTAGCCAAGAAGCTCAAGACTTTGTTAAACAAATAATGGATCTTAGGCAACAACTAGAATTTATGGATAGCGAAACTGCTCAGGAAGTCTTAGCTGCATATGAAGATTTACTTGAACTAATAGGTGTTGAATCATGATGGATGATAAGACCAGACATGTTGCTCTTTCATACAAAATCAATGAAATGATGCGTCATTATGATGAACTTCCACCTGAAACCAGAGAAGAAATACTAAGATTCTTCAAAACTCCAGAAAGATTAACATCTTTAAGATTAAACCCTTTTAGCTTTGCCAGACAAAAAAAAGCTAATAATTCGCTATATATAATGGTTTAAACATCTCTCTTCTTGTTATAGTTAGCAAAAAATAATAAAATGAATACATGATAGATAAATATATTGAAAAAGCTAAAGTATTATTAGAGGCATTGCCTTACATACAGAAATTCTCTGGAAAAACCATTGTCATTAAATACGGTGGTGCTGCAATGGAAAATGAAGAACTTCAACGTTCTGTTGCTATAGACATCGTTCTCTTGAAATTTGTTGGAATTAACCCTGTTTTAGTTCACGGTGGTGGCAAAGAAATAACTTCTTGGCTAGATAAACTTAATATTGAGACTGAGTTCATCGATGGTTTACGAAAGACCTCCAAAGAAGCCATGGAAGTAACAGAAATGGTGCTAACAGGCAAAGTCAATAAAGCTATTGTAGGACTTATAAACAGCGAAGGCGGCAAGGCTATCGGGCTAAGCGGCAAAGATGGAAACATGATTCAAGGTGAGAAAATTGATGAAAAAAAACTTGGGCACGCTGGGAAAGTTACAAAAATTGACCCAAGTGTTATTTTAGATCTTATTGAAAAAGGATATATCCCCGTAATCTCAACTGTTGGGGTTGATAAAAACAACGAAACACTTAACATAAATGCAGACTATGTTGCTTCAGACATCGCAATATCAATCAAGGCAGAAAAACTAATCTATTTATCAAACGTTGAGGGCATCCTTAACGAAAAAAAAGAAATTATTAAACAAATAGTAGCTGATGACGCTGAAACACTAATAAAAAATGGTGTTATTTCTGGTGGAATGATACCTAAAATAAACTCTTGCTTAGAGTCTATCCAAGGTGGAGTTAACAACGTCCACATCATAAGCGGGGAAATCCCCCACTCTATCCTCTTAGAGCTCTTTACAGACTACGGGATAGGGACAATGATTAAAAAAAAGGAATAATCAATGAAACTCACTAACTTCCTAAACATAGCTGATCTTTCTAAGGAAGATATTGATAAAATTATTGATATGGCTACAACGCTTAAAGAAGAGCACAAAAAAGGAATAACAAGAGATACCCTAAAAGGTAAATCTTTCGCATTAATATTTGCTAAACCATCTACCAGAACATTTGTATCCTTTCATGTTGCCATAACCCAACTTGGAGGCCATCCAATAAGTATCCATCAGTCCTCTATGGGTGGAAGAGAAAGCTTGCACGATGTAGCGAAAACACTTTCCAGATACGTTGATGGAATAATAATTAGAACTTTTGCCCACGACGATGTTGTTGAATTAGCAAAACATTCTTCTGTTCCTATTATTAATGCTCTTACAGATAAATATCATCCATGCCAAGTTATGGCTGACTATATGACAATGAAAGAAAAAATCAAAAAAGATAAGATTAAAATAGCCTATCTAGGAGATGGCTTTAATATTGCCAACTCACTACTTCTTATCTCAGCTAAAACTGGCATGGACATCACCATTGCTTCACCTAAAGGATTTGAACCTGACAATGATGTTGTTAAGGCAGCAAAACATGACGCTATAAAAAGTACCTGTAAAATAACAATTACCAATGACCCGAATAAAGCCGTTGCAGGAGCAGATGTTGTTTATACCGACACTTGGACCTCAATGGGCATGGAAGAAGAAGCTAAAAAAAGAATTAAAATTTTTGCAAACTTTCAAGTTAATGAAAAACTATTTGCTCTAGCAAATAGCGATGCTATATTTATGCACTGTCTACCAGCTCATCGAGGACAAGAAATAACAGATGAAGTTATAGATTGTGACAGATCTGTTGTCTTTGACGAAGCAGAAAACAGACTCTGGACCCAAAAAGCTATTCTAGAATTAATGTACCAATAAGGAGTAACCATGTTTAATACTATCATTCTTGCAGCTGGTAAAGGTACCAGACTAAAAACAGAAAGCAGTAAAGTTGCTGTAGAGCTTATCAATAAACCTATCATCCTTCATCTTCTGGATAATATTGCTAAATGTATCATCCAAAAAGATACTTATGTAATAATTGGTCACAAAGGTGAAGAAGTTCAAGCAATAGTTAAAAGTAAGTATCCTAATTCACAGTTTATTTGGCAAAGAGAACAACTTGGGACAGGACATGCAGTAGCTCAGGTTGAATCATCTATTAACATGAAAAATCCTTCCACCTTAATCCTTGCTGGAGATGTGCCTCTTGTTAGCGAAGAAATGATTAAGAACTTCTTTGAATATCATGATGATCAGAAATCAGACATAACTGTTCTTACTACAAAAATAGATAATCCAAGCGGTTACGGCAGAATAATAAGAGATAATAGTTTTAATCGACTTTTGAAAATAGTTGAAGAAAAAGATGCTGATGAAACAGAAAGAAAAATTAATGAAATAAATTCAGGTATATACTTAGTCAAAACAAATATACTCTTTGAACTATTAAAAGAAATAAAACCAAACAATACACAAAAAGAATTCTATCTTACTGATATCATTAAAATCGGAAATGAAAAACGCTTAAGCATTCACCCATACTTATTTGCAGAATATGAACTGCTTAGAGGAATAAATTCTAGACATGACCTAGCAAGTATTGCTCAATATATCTATAAATCATCAATTGAAAAACATCTATTAAACGGCGTCACACTTCTAAGCCCTGAAACAACTTATATCGAGCCAGAAGTAACAATTGAAAAAGATGTTATTGTTGAACCATTCGTACATTTAAAAGGTAATTGTCTTATAAAACAAGGGTCAAGGGTTTGTAGCCATGTCTATTTACAAGATTATGTCTCAAAACCAGAAGAAATCATTAAACCCTACTTTAAAAATTAGTCATTTGATTGTAAAATGACATTCGGCTTTCCTTTAGGTGGCTGTATTTGTTTAATAGCTTGTAGCTAGAATTTATTAATGGAGAGTTGGCCGAGCGGCTGATGGCGGTAGTCTTGAAAACTATTGTACAGCAATGTACCGGGGGTTCAAATCCCTCACTCTCCGCCACTACTTTTATGAGTGGTAATATCTGATAGATTCTTTAGTTCGTAGTTAATTGGCCTATGGTGTAATGGTAACACAACTGGTTTTGGTCCAGTCGTTTGAGGTTCGAGTCCTTATAGGCCAGCCATTTTTTGCAATGCAAAAATGGCTGTATCACACTTTCTGAAAAAAATAATCTCACTATTTAATTATATATACCCATAAAACACTACATATAAGGACTCTTGATTTCTTATTGAAAATAAGCGCAGCGAAATTTGAATTAAGAAATCATTCTCAAAGCTAAAAGCTTTGAGAGAACCTCAATTGAGGTTCAGTACAACTCCGCTTAACGAGGCACGAGTTTAGCGGTTGTCCCTAGCCGTAGGCGACGGTGTCCTTATAGGCCAGCCATTTTTTGCAATGCAAAAATGGCTGTATCACACTTTCTGAAAAAAATAATCTTTCTAATTCATAATATTTACTAAAATCAAATAATAATAACTACTCCAGATACAATTATAAGTATTCCACAAAAACGACGAAAATATACAATTGCCTTTGATTTTTCCTCCCAATTAAGGATAGTCTGAACAAAATTAATAAATGTTCCTGCAAAAATAATGACGAGTGTGTGACCAAAGGAAAATGCAACCATCATTGCAACTGCAAATATTAAGTTTTTTGTAGCTGTTTGAAATGCTAAAGCAAGAACAGGCATCATGAATCCAAAAGTACATGGACCTAAGGCAACGCCAAACAAAAGGCCAAGGATAAATGCACCTAATAAACTTTGTGACTTTACTTTTGCTTTATAAATTGGAACTTTAGGAATCCTAATAAAATCTAAAAATGATAAGCCGACTATAACAAAAACAATTCCTACAATAATTAATGTTAACCTTCCAGTGTCTCCCATCATTCTACCAAGTAAAGATGTCAAAACTCCTAATGATATCAAAGAAATCAGGATACCAACTGAAAATAGTGCAGATAATGCTACAACTCTATAATTACTAACTTTACCCTTACCATTAATATATCCTATAGCCAAAGGAATACTGGAAAGATGACATGGACTTAATACCACACTTAAAATACCCCAAATAAAAGCAGCGAAAAAAACAATCAATGGATTCCGATATAACATTGCTGATAGCCAACTAAATATTAAAGTTAATAAATCCACTACTTTATACCCTGTTGTTCAAGAACTTTAACTAATTCTTCGTAAGGGAAAAAACCTTCATGACGAAAATATTCCTTTCCTGATGCATCTAAAAATACCTGTGTTGGAATTACTCTAATTCCATAAACTTGACCAAATGGTCGACCAATATTAGTCCACACATCATAAAAAACTACTTTTACCTGACCTCTATATTTTTCTTCAACCTGTTTCATAACTGGTTGCATCATTTTACAAGGGACACAATTTACAGACCCAAGCTCAATAAAAGTTACTTTTGTTTCTATTTGTAATACCGACTTATTACTTGATACTATGTCATTTGTCGATTTATTTGTAACTGCGTACCCAGATAAACTAAATGTAATCATTATTAATAAACTCAATATAATATTTCTTTTCATGATTTTCTCCTATTATTAAGATACTAAGTACAAATTAATTTACAGTAACTTACTATGATATTTTACTAATAAACTTTTTGATTAATGGTGATATAACAATAATTAGAGGAAAAGCCACAATAGCAGCAATTATATAGTTATGTATCCATATCTTAAAAAATTGAGAGGTAAACCCGACGTTGATAGCCGTTATAACAAAAAGCATAATAGCTGGCAATAAAAGTGCCATTATAAAAGCTTGTAATATCTGACCTGATTTTTGAGTAATTTTCATTTTTTTCTCCTTTTAGTTTATGATTTTTGTGGCTTTTCATACCATGACTTACTTCTATTACAAACGCCACATACCGACAACATTACTGGTACTTCGACAAGAACACCAACCACTGTGGCAAGTGCTGCCCCTGAACCTGGTCCGTATAAAGCAATAGCAGTAGCTACTGCTAACTCAAAAAAGTTACTTGCACCAATGAGGGCACCAGGCGAAGCGATGTTATGCGGAACCTTAAGCCAACGCATCACCAGATATGTCAAGCTACTATTAAAATACACTTGAATAAGTAGAGGAATTGCAATCAAGACTACATGAAACCAACGAACTATAAGATTATCCGCTTGAAATGCGAAGATTGTTACAACATTTCTTAGGCATAAGATATTTACGAATGG
>JBAXBT010000067.1:0-6968 GCA_037141875.1 Candidatus Riflemargulisbacteria bacterium | reverse complement strand
CATTCCATTAGCAAGCCTAATGCCAAATTCTAAGGTTTTTCCGCTAACGCCAGTATCAGGGATATAAATATTATTTATAGTACTTATACTACTAACATACACTATATTTAACTCTCTAACTCTGACAAAGTATCGAACATCACGCGTTAAACGATTATTACTAAGTACCTCCTCAAAATTATGACTTATCTTAACATTTATCGTATTTACATTAAACCAGTTCAAGTCAGGAGTTACTCCATCGTGTATTGGCTGACCTGCTTCAAATATATCAATTGAAACAAACAAATTACTAGATATTAAGTCGGTCGCAAAAGGAGCTATGTTTACTTCTTTTGTAACTCTTGTGCTGTTGCCAGCCAAATCTCTAGCCTCTAAAACAAATTCTCTCGGAACACCCCAATTCATTGTTATCACACAATTCATTGCTGACTGCCATGGAGACCACTGCTCATTATCTGAAACTTCTTTATATCGATATGCTTGTGGAGGAAATCCACCAACATCAGAAGCTATCCACTGCCATGACACCTTCTGTTTGGAATACCATCCATCCAAGAGTTGCTTCCCATCTACATAATCAGGAATTAAAGTTAAAGATACTGAAGGCGGAGTACAATCCACAATAAACAGGTTACTAAAAGCAGTCTTTGAATTCCCTGCATTGTCCACAGCCATAAACTCAACTCTTGTTGGATCTATCGTTGGACTTTTTAACTGAAAGTTTTCCATTGACATAACATTAGAAGCAACATCAATTGTAGTCCAAGCAGCTTGACCTTCAACTCTAACAAAATAACACCCTGTAGGCCTTATTCCGCCAAGATCTCCTGCTGTCCACGCTATACGTATATTGTTTTGATTATACCAAATATAATCATCTAAATATGGAGCATAAGTAGGTTCAACATTCATATTATCTGACAATACTTTAACTGTCACATTAGTCGGATTAGTTTTATCCACATTAACATTTACATATGTTTCCCTATAGTTTCCAGCTTTATCAACTGCTCTTACAAAGACCTTTTCCGTCTTAATCGTATCAAAGTCTTTATATCCTTCTTCTACAAGCACATCAACAGCTTTTGTGACTGCAAAGTATGAACCATAACTTCCCATCCCTTTTACTTGATATGGGCTCCCTCTTAAGAAACTATTATCGGTTGCCGCATCCCAACGGATATCTACTCCAGTATCTTTATACCACCCATCCAAAGGAGCTATCCCAGCAAGCGTTAAATAATCTAAATAAACATTAAAAGTTCCTGGTTTTACAGTATCAACAAAAACAGAAGCCGTAACTGTTTTATCCTTACCGGCTTTGTCTACAGCTTGAACTTGAACATTAACAGTAAAAAGTGCTTCGTTTATTAAATAATTATTCATAACTACTTGATTCATAAAATCTGACCAAGTACCATTATTTATTTTTATTCTGTATGGCTTGTCCCTTAATGAAATATTATCTGTAGGTATCTTCCAGTAAAAGTCTAATGTATTATCATTATACCAACCTGTTTCTGGCATAACTTGATTATCATTTACCGTTTTATCATCTTCAATTGTCAGAGCGAAAGGACCTCCAGGAGCTGTAATATCAACATAAACAGCAGATTTTATAACTTTTACATTTCCTGCATAATCTTGAATAATTACATAGATATAGTTTGGCAACAACTCACTTTTTATCTCATCTACCGACACGATAAATCTTAACGAGTCATTAAGTACTGAAACCGAAGTAACATTCTGTGTATTATTATAAGCATTAGCATTTACTGTAACAAAATAAAACACTCCCTCCTGTCTTACACCAGAGAAATCATCAGCACTTATTATGCTGCCATCTAAACTTATACTAAATTCAACATTTGTAGTGTCATACCAACCATACAGCGGAGGTATCCCATTGCCGTCGGCATCTGCTCCAACAACAAGTTCCACCCTTAAATCTACGGTTATACCCTCAGCACTTATCCCTGGCAATATCATATCTACAGTAACTTTCACGTCTCTTGTAATAATATTTCCCGCCCTATCCGCAATTGCTCCTATTATTGTATAAAGTCTGCTCTTTGAATAATCACTCGAAACCAAAATACAATCAAAACCTGGAACATGCGACCCTTTCCCGCTTGCACCAGGGTTATCTCCATCAACTTCAAAATATGTATCTCCAGCAATATTTTGAGAAGCATAACTAAAATTAAAACTAACAAAATTATTATTATTAAAATCGCGATTTGAAACTCTAACAAAGAACCTATTATGCCTAAACCCACTACTATTATCAGTAAGACCATTATAAGTAACAAATACTATTGAAATGGTTGGACTGTCGTAATGTCCTGGTACAGGGTCAATACCATCAAGCACTCCGAAATAACCAGAATCCTTGTCAGCAACTAGGTCTAACCTAAAATCACTATAGCTATTAGCGCTTGGAGGTGTCCTATCAATTGTTATCTCCTTTGTTACAATAAATAAGCCACCTGCCTTATTGGCAATAGCAGCATAAAGAACTAATGTTCCCTCGAAACTCCTTGAAGGCACATACTCTCTAATAATATTTACTGTTTGTCCATAATTCTGACTTAATGTATTCTCTGGAACACTTGCCATGGTGCCTCTATAATTATGTTCAAAAAAGTTCCTTGTTATCTCAGGATAATTATCATTAATATTTTTATAATAATATGCTATTAAGTACTGATTTTCTCTTAACCCTGAGATGTCGTCTGTTACATTATTAGAAATAGTAAAATTAACTGTAACATTCTTAAAAAATCCGTATAAAGGATTAATACCACTTCCTGAAAGATCTATATCATTAGAAAGACTTAATTCAGCGTTTCCAATTGGTGGCGTTATGTCTACAGTTACAAAAATCTCTCTGGTAACAACATTCCCTGCCCTATCAGATACATATAAAATAACTGGCTGATTCCCTATAACATTAGTTCTAACATCATCGAAAATAAAACTAGATTGACCATAAGCACTTTCGGTAACGACAACACCGTTTGAATTATATGTCGCGCTAGAGGACTGAAATTTATATTGATAATCTGCTGTCACGGATGACTCAACAGCTCTGACAAAATAAGCATTACGTCTAGCATTTGCATCACTATAAGAAATAGTTACTATCATGACATCCACACTAATATCATCAAAATAACCATAATAAGGATCAATCCCATCAAGCCCACTATCCACATCACCGGTGATATCTCTGGAAGTAATACCATCTCTAAGCAATATGCTCGCCGTAGCAAACTCAATCATAAAAGCACTAATGTTTGGGGTAGTTATGTCTGCAATAATGGAATATGAGGCATATTGTACATTACCTGCTCTATCTACAATCCCAAGCCAAACTGTTTGTTCGCCTTCTTTAAGCTTTATTCCGTTAAAATACGGAGAAGCTATGCCCATACTCTCTTCATTAAACTTTTGGCCAACCCAACCAGTATCACCTGCTTCATTAAGGTCAACTAGGGATCCACTATTATATGAAGTAACATTAAACCATTTAAAGTTACTAGAGGTTCTGGCTTCTCCATAAGCAAAAGTTGTTATTAAATATTTATTTATCCTAAAATCAGAGATGCCATTATCCGTTATATTTATAAAATCAAAATTGAAGCTAATAGTTAATTCATCAAAATAACCTTGATCTGGCAAAATACCACTGCCTTTACTGTCTGTTGTGTCTACTAACTCAAACTTAAAAGACGGATGAGTTGGAGCATCCATATCCACAGTAACTGACTGAATCTGAATGTTTGCTGGCGTTGGCAAGCGTAATTTTGTTGCATTCCCAGCCTTATCGGCTATCACAATATATACATCACCAGTAGAATTATTTGTAAGCACTATATCCGCATAATGGTCTTCATAGTCAGCAAAAGCTCTAGGACCATAAGAAACATCTCTGGCATTCCAGAACGTCGAATAATACGACCCGACAATTGTTGGCACTGAAGCTACTATTAACTTCACACTCTCCGTTGGCATAAAATAAGAATATTTGACGAATACAGGAGAATCCATAAATCCTGAGAGATTATCTGAACATTGCTTATTAGAAAGTAAAGACACCCAATAATCCTTAGTAATCAAACTAATATTTACATTCATTGTTAAACTATCAAAATAACCAACTAAAGGATTTATTCCATCACCAAAGCTATCATTGTCTGGAGCTATTAAAATACTACTAACAATAAGCACACCATCATCAATTGAAGGTGCTGTATTGTCATAAGTTACACAAATATAAGTTGAATAAATATGCCCTGCTTTATCTTTAATATATGCCTCATAAATATAACTATTCTCTGAAGGCACTTGTCCAATATTATTATTTGAAACTACAATATTATCAGAAAGGAAAGAAAAACTAAAATTATCTTCTGCTTCGCTCACTAGCTCCTTTGTATTAGCCGTATTAATGACATTTTCCCACCATCTAAGCTGTTGCTTTCCTTCTAACGTAAATAATCTAAAAAATACTCTGTCGTCCATATCAGCAAACCCATTAGATGTAACACTGCCATTATAAGCAACCCTGGCACTTATTGTTGGAGATTTATAAAACCCAGTTAACGGCAGTATCCCATTTTGATTTTCGTCTCCACCTGGGTCTAATGTGAACAAGAATTCCCCGTCAAAATTTTTAGTTGGTGCTTCCATATCAATGGTTATTCTCTTAACAAATCTATCATCTCTTTTGACGCCAGCTCTATCTAATAACTGAAAACTAATGTCAGCTGCAAGCCCACCGACTGTACCACCATAACTCTCTAAATAATTAGTAAAATTTATATCAACTGTAATAATCACAAAATCTTGAGCAACAGCTCCTGAATTATAAGTAATTGAGTAATTATAATTACTTGAAACTATCGGCAAATATTGACCATTTGATTTTGCATATTCTATTATAATATTCTTAGTAGATATCCCTGTCACATCTGCAATGGAATCAAAAGTAATATAAAAAGAAACCGTAGCAGCTTGGTCAAAATACCCAAAATCTGGAAGCACACCATCTGGCATAATAGAATTATCTGTATCGTCAGGAACGAATCCAAACGACTGAGTTGGAGGAGCATTATCCCAGTCAAAAACTAAATTCATATAACTAGTGGTTACGTTGTTTGCATAATCATAAGCTGTAAGCGTAAATGTTACAAATCCCTGCATAATATTATTTGAAATGTATGTACTAGGAAGCAACCATTCCTTGCCGCTAAAGAGCATTCCTTTTGTAATTATTTCCCCTGAAGAAACCTCATTAACCGTACTAGTTTTCCAAGCAAGTGTCACGTACCAGATTCCAGCAGTTGGAACTATTCCCAGATTACCCGCGTATCCTCCTAAATTATCAAACATATCCCATGTTAGCAAAATCGCCTGCTTATTATATATGTTTTCTTGCTCAGGCAAATAACCGTCACCGTCAACGTCTACGTGTTTTGTTCTATTAAATGTAGTTATTTCAGGAGAAATCTTATCTACATAAATACGCTGTTGATTCCAAGTAACAATACCTGCGGCGTTATTAACCTTCATAACAATATCCAAAGAAACAACATCATAATTTAGTTTACTTTCAAGTAACTTTGAAATATTAAAAGTATTGCTTACTTGCCATCCAGCAAAATCGCCTGTAATCACTGTATTTCCTTCTGTATTCTTACTTACAGAATTTCCTGTAACAAAAATATAATATGGATTTATAGCTAATCCAGAATGACTGTCCATAAAGGAATTTAAACTAATAATAAAATTTGAAGTATTACTAAAAGATCTTCCACTAAATCCATTTGGTATGCCAATTAAATTACGAGAAACACCGGCAAGATTCAAACACCAAGGAGTAAGCGCGCTGGAGGTTGGTGCGGTAAGATCTACTGTTACAATTAGGCATTTATTATCAAAAGTGCTCAAAATACCAGCCCCATCTATGAATTTAAACATCAGCCCAAATCTACCCTGATAAAGAGTGGTACTAATCTGTCCTTGCACATTCAAGGTAACATCCAAAGTAAGTCCTGAAATATTCAAACCAGATAATTCATCACTATTAACAAAATCATAGCTCACACTAATATATTGGGAATTTATCGTGAATACTAGTGCGTTATAAGACACATATGCAACTATTGGACGCTGAGTTAATAATGTACTTAACGCCGTTGTGTCGTAAGCATCTAAAGTAAGAATAATTTGTAAGTTAATTGTAGTCTGATCATAAACACCAATCATAAAAGAAGAATTAAAAGGTGTTCTGTCATCAAAATTATAGTTATTGGCCGTAACTGCTAAATTATTGGTTTTGTCATACGTAACTACAATCTCCTTTATCTGTGCATTAATAGTGTTACTCCAATCGAACCAAAGAACATCATAAGTAATACTACTGTTTCCAGCAAAATCAATTAATTCTACGCCAATAGTGACCATTCCCTCTTTTATTTGATTCTGAACATAGCTCCTAGTAATTGTAAATTGATTATTAATAGTTAACGACTGATTTCGAGTGACAATGTTTGTTCTTAACGAATCTTTCGTAAAGAAAACTGTCGCCTGATAAATGCCCTGATGGTCTTTAGTTGCAAACCCAAAGAAACTTGTGTTGCGACTTAATTCAACATATATATTATCTGATGCTCTCCAATTAACCGTTAATGCTTGTAACCCATAATAGGATTGCTTTGCAGAAGAACCACCATAATCAGTTGTTATCGCCTCACTTAAGGAAAATTGATTAAAAGTTGGCGCTACATCATCTAAAATAATCCATCTATCAAAAGTAGCTACTAGCGCGACATTATTCCTAACCTGATAAGATACTCTGTACAAATAATTCGAAGATAAACCAGTATACCCAACAGAATTACTGCTAGCTATATCTACTCCAGGGGTATTTCTCCAACTCTTAACCTTATAATCTT
>JBAXBT010000066.1:0-7027 GCA_037141875.1 Candidatus Riflemargulisbacteria bacterium | reverse complement strand
ATCATTATGCTTTGCCTGTAGCCTCTCAATATGCTCTGGACCTAAATTGGCAAGAGATTTGCCCCAAATTAAATTATTCTTAGAATTTCTTGCTCCATTAATTACTTCGAATGAATCAAAAAGAAGAATTAAGCGCTCCAATTGCTCATATTGAAGTTTATTATTTATTGAGTAAGTAGCATGTGCAACTGAATGAACAATATCGTTGACTTTTATATATTCTCTTAGTTCATAAATATTCTTTCGTAATTTATCCATTTCCAAAAATTGTTCTTCAGTAAATCCATATACTAAGCAATGTATTTTGCATCCATTTTCTGGGAAATATGTCGTTAATTCTGAGCCTAATATTACATCCTCAGGATGATTTCTTTTTAATATTAACGCACCCTCAATGCTGTTGTGGTCTGTGATTGTTACAATATCCATTCCATTCTTCTTACATATACGGTAAATCTCTTCAGGTTCAGTATATGACTCTCGGGTGCCAAGTGCTTTCAAAATCCATTCTGAAGGTCTGTCAGAGTATTTAGAATGAACATGTAAATCAGCACGTAATATTTTATGTTTTACCATATATTAATAAGATATATGATATTTATTAAGTATATATTTATTATAGATTACATTTTGCAATCTTTTCGTAATACTAATGTTATCGTAAAGTAAATTGTCGAAGTTTGCTATAATTGCTATAGTTATTTAATATGTGGTTCAATAAAACCAATTTTTTCTTACTATTTTTCTCTCTGGCTTTTTTGCTGGTTATTCAAACTGTATATTTCCATGGAGTTACAAATATTCAATATCCGTCGCAGCCAATTGAGCTTGTTGTTCACTCCAAACCTGGTGCTGGTGCTGATATTATGGCTAGAAAGATTGCAGAGATAGCACGTACAAAATTTCATGTGCAGTTTTATATTGAGAATAAACCAGGCAGCCAGGGAATTACTGCTATGCAATATGTGTTGGGAAAGAAAAAAGACGGTTATACCATTCTAACAGTAACAAAGTCTTTTATTTCAACAGTTCTTGTTGACGCTAGTCGAGTTAACTTGAGTAATTTTACATTTTTTGCTCACATGATGAGAGATCCTGAAGTATTAATTGTTAATAAAAAAGCTTCAATTAGAACTCTGCCAGAAATTTTGGCAGATGCAAAACTTAACCCAGGTCAACAGAAATGGATTGGCGCAGGAATAGGTGGCCGTGATCACCTTATGGCACTAACTTGTTGGAACAAGCTTGGCATTAATGGACAATGGCTTGATTACAAAGATGCACCTTCTGCTTCTCTTGCTATGATTCGTAAAGAAGCTCCAGTATTTATTGGTAACTTTTCTGACATCTCTGGTAAAGAGAGTTATTTGCAGATTGCAGCTGTAGCTGATGCTTCCCGTTCAGTCCAATTTCCTGATGTGCCAACCTTTAAAGAGAATGGTTACGATATACAGGAATATATGTGGAGAGGATTTGCGTTCCCAAAAGGTGTGCCAGAAAATTCGGTACGTTATATGCAAGACCTTATGATGAAAATTAGCAAAACACAGGAATGGAAAGAATTTATAGAAGGAGAAGGTGCTCAACCTATTTTTATTGGATATCCTGCTTTCCAACAACAGGTTGATTCTGAAACAAATAGTACTAAGCAACTTTTGCACCAAGCTGGTCTTATCAGAGATTTGGTTAAACCATATCCTGTGGACCCAGTAGCAATTTTCGTAGTATGCCTACTTCTCAGTGCTGGGTTTCTGTTTATACTAGCTGGGTTTGATTTTCGTCGTATCAATTTTACTGCTTGGCTTGCAAGTGGCTTAATTGCAATTGGTTTATTGTTTTTATACGAAACTACATTATACATAATGCCTAAAGATGCTCATATTACTAGTCCAGCAACGTTACCTAGAATTTATATTCTTTTTCTTTGGTTCAGCTGTGGCTTTTTAGTTTTTGGGGAAACTCGAAAACAACAAAGTAATATCAAAAAAGATGTAACAAATAACAAATTATTAGCAACTATGATTGTTTGTGTATTTTCATATTTTGCCGGTGTATATTACGCAGGTTTTTATCTGAGCTCCCTTGTAATGCTTTCGGCATCTATGTATTTGTTAGGATATAAGAATATTCGATCAAACTTAACAATTTCTCTCGCAACTATCACTATTTTATATGTTTTATTTGTTCTATTATTAAAAATAGGTCTTCCGGAGGGCATCTTATGGATATAATCACAGTTTGGTTACAAAATATGGCTTTAGGTGCTCACGCTGTTTTTAATTTCTGGACTTTTTTTCTGCTATTTCTTGGAGTGACCTTCGGCATCATAGTTGGGGCTATGCCAGGACTATCTCCATCTTTGGGCGTAGCGTTGATGCTTCCACTAACATTTGGTCTTGATCCTATGAATGCTTTGATAATTTTGGTAGCTGTATATTTGGCTGCAAATTATGGTGGGTCTATAACTGCGATTATTATAAATACTCCCGGAACTGCTGGCTCTTTTGCCTCGACTTTCGATGGTTACGAGCTTACACGACAGGGAAAACCTGGGTTAGCGTTAGGTGCTTCGATTTATGCGGCGACCGTCGGTGGTGTTATTGGAGGCATATTCCTGATGCTTTTTTCAGGACCAGTAGCTAAAATGGCCTTAGCTTGTGGATCTTTTGAATACTTTGCTTTAGCTGTTTTTGGTCTATCAATTATTTCTTCACTATCCAACAACAAGCCTCTTCATGGTCTTGTAGCTGTTGCTTTTGGGCTTTTGGTAATGACCATCGGTGTAGACAGCCAACTTTCACTTAATCGTTTCACCTTTGGTCTAAGTAGCTTAGAAGAAGGAATTCCGTTGATTCCTGCTCTGATAGGTCTCTTTGCTTTAGGTCAGATTTTTCATGATATTGAAAAGAATGACCTGATTGGTCTAGTTATGAAACAATATTCAGCTAAACTGCTTACTTGGAAACAGATTTGGTCATTAAGAAAAGTAACATTTATTTCTTCTTTGATAGGAACTACTATTGGAGCTATCCCTGGAGCTGGAAGCGCCATTGCCTCTATCATTGCATACTCTCAAGCGAAGCGAGTCAGTAAAACTCCTGAAGATTTTGGCAAAGGTTCTTTAGAAGGGGTTGCTGCTCCAGAAGCAGCTAATTGTTCTTCAGTGGGTGGAGCTTTGATACCACTTCTAACCCTTGGGATACCTGGAAGCGCCTCATGTGCAGTAATGCTTGGAGCTTTAATGATGCACAAAATTACACCTGGTCCTGAATTATTCAAACCAGCTGCTAGTGGTGGTCATCCTGAACTTGTTTATGGAATATTTATAAGTCTTTTCCTCGCAAACATCATTATGTTTATTCTGGGATTACTTGGAAACCGTCTATGGGTTAGAATTATTAATGTTCCACGTGCTGTTGTTTATTCAATTATCATAGTAATGTCTTTTATTGGTAGCTATTTTGTGAGTAATTCTTTCTCGGACGTATGGATTTGTTTTGTGTTTGGGATTATTAGTTGGCTATTTAAACGTTCTGATATCCCAGTAGCTCCAGTAATTCTGGCTATTGTTTTAGGCAAAATGATTGAAGATAACCTAAGACTTTCTTTGGTTCGCGGTTCTTGGTTTATGATTTTTGATAGACCAGTGGCTCTTATAGTTCTTTTAATAGCTGTAATTACTTTTGTTTGGCCATATGTGAAAATGTTAAAAGCTAAAAAATCACAAATGGTTTAATTTTTTATTTCATGATTCGACCATATCCTCTTGAGTAGTATTTTTAGCAAAAATAAGGTATATTACCTATAATTATGATGAAAGAGATAGAAAGAAAATTTCTGGTTAAAAGTTTACCTCTAGACCTAGAATCCTTTAAACAATATGATATTGATCAAGGATACATTTGTGTTGACGGTGACGGCACAGAAGTTAGACTACGCTTTAAAAATATGAATTACACCATAACCGTCAAAACTGGAAAAGGACTAGTTCGGGATGAGTATGAAATATCTATACCTTCTGAACAATATGATAAGCTCTGGCCTACAACTTCAGGAAGAAGAATTAAAAAAACAAGATATTATATACCATATCAAAATGTTACCATTCTGTTGGACATTTATCAGGGCCATTTAAAAGGATTACATATTGTAGAAGTTGAGTTTCCTTCCATTGATGAAAGCTCTAAATTCAGCCCTCCAGATTGGTTTGGAGCAGAAGTAACCAACGATGCTAGATACAAAAACAAGAGCCTTGCTATCTATGGCATAAACTTTACCTAAACAATTAACATTGCATCACCAAAGCTAAAGAACCTGTATCCAGATACTTTTGCTCTCTCATATGCACCCATAATAAACTCTTTATTAGCAAAAGCCGAAATCATTAAAAGTAACGATGATTTAGGAAGGTGAAAATTAGTAATCATAGAATCAATAACTTGAAATTCAAACCCTGGATGAATAAATATATCAGTACTACCGATTCCTGATTTTAACTGGCCCTGTTTGTTATATACTCCCTCTAAAACTCTTGTAGTTGTTGTTCCGACAGCAATCACCCTACCACCAATACTTTTAATTTCATTTATCTTATCAACTGTCTCTGCTGGAAGTTCGTAAGTCTCACTATGCATTGTATGTTCAAGATAATTATCACATTTTATTGGACGAAAGGTCCCTATCCCAACATATAGGGTTAAATATGCTATTTCTACGCCCTTATCTGCTAAATTTTCAAATAAATCATTTGTAAAATGAAGTCCTGCCGTTGGTGCAGCTGCAGCTCCGAACTTGTCAGCAAAAACTGTTTGATACCTTTGTTTATAATACTCTGACTTTGTTTCATCATAATTAACATAAGGAGGCAATGGAATCTGCCCCAGTTCATCTATTACGGTTAAAAAATCCAAACTTGTATCAAACCTAACCAGACGCTTTCCGTCATCCAAAACATTAATTACTTCACACGATAATTTGTCTGAAAAAACCACATTGGTGCCTACTTTAATCCCAGGCTTTACTAATACCTCCCAATAAATATCTTTATTTTTGCTACGGTCCTGTAATAAAAATATTTCTACCTTGCCACCTGTTACTTTTTTCCCAATGAGTCTTGCTGGGATAACCTTAGCATTATTGAGAACCAAAAGATCTCCTGGCTCTAATATATCTATCAATTCATGGAATAATCTATCTTCAATACTTGAGGTGGCTCTATTAAGAACCATAAGTTTAGAATCATGCCTCTTTTCAGATGGCAATTGAGCAATAAACTCTGAGTCGAGTTCATAATCATAATCAATTATAGAACTCATCAATTATTGTTTTTTAAATAAAGTAACTGTAAATGTTGTTCCTTGTCCTGGAACACTATCTACCTGAATGTCTGCACCATGAAGCTCTAAAATATTCTTTACTATAGGCAACCCAAGCCCTGTTCCATCATATATCTTAGTAAGAGAATTATCTACTTGTCTGAATTTCTCAAAAATAATCTTCTGGTCATCTTCATTTATGCCTATTCCGGTGTCTTTAACTTCAATAACTATTTTATCGCTACCGCCCTTAATAAAAACATCTATTTTGCCTTTTTGGGTAAATTTTATCGCATTGGAAATTAAATTAGAAAAAACACTTTCCATATTATCTTGATCAACTTCTATTAATAAATCTTTAACTGAGACTGCCTTTGCTACTGTAACCTTAAGTGATAACTTTTTATTATCAGCAAGCACCATCATTTTCTTAACCGTATCGTTAATCAAAACACTAATATCCGTAATTTGTAAATTAAGCTTTGTATTTCCCGATTCTATTTCACTTAAAAAAAGTAATTTATTTATTATTTTTAGTAACGATAAGCTATTTTCATGAGCTATCTTTAAAAATGTCTCCTGAGTTTTAGCTATATTTCCATAGGTAAGAACTATCTCAATATAGCCAATTATGCTAGTCAGTGGTGTTCTTAATTCATGCGAAATATTCTGAAGAAACTGATCCTTAAGCTCATCAACTTCCATTAATTGTCTATTTTTTTCTTCCAGTTCTTTAGTCTTACTTTCTACTATTTCTTCAATATTATCTATATGTCCTTTAAGCTGTTTATCAATCTCAAATAAACGTTGCATCATGCTATTAAAAGCAACAGCTAGCTCATTAAATTCTTTGTTTACATTCACATCTACTCTGTTATCCAAAATACCATTTTTTACACTTTCAATTGATACGAGAAATTTCCTATATGGATTTGAAAAATTTCTAACATAAAAATAAAGCAAAGAGCCAAAACCGAAAATAATAAAAAATACTAAAGAACCTATGTAAAAAAATAAAAACTTTTCATATGAAAGACTTCTTTGTCTAAACACAAATGATACATCTGAATAATTTTCGTTGGATATTCTATGTAGTTCAGTCAAAACATTATCTTCAAGAATACTTAATTGATGAACAATATCTTCCTTCTCTGAAACTGTGAGCTTCTTTTCAAAAAGTATTTGAATAAGATCTCTAGTTTTCAAATAAAGCTCATACTCTTTTTGCATTACAACCAATGAAGAAGTTCCATATTGATTACCATCTTTAAGAAAATTATGAAACTGATAATCTAAACTATTTATAAGGTAAATAAAATCTCTTCTTGCTTCATATGAAACATCATTCGAGTGTTTGTAAGACAAATAAAAAAGCTTAGAAAAAGATGTATATATATTCTGAACAGCATTTGTATTGTAAGCATAGAATGCTAACTTGCTATCAATCTGTCTGTCCTTTTTAAAATTAGTAAACAATACAATTGCAGATACTAAAAAGAATACAAAAAATAATGAAATAATAAAGAAGAACTTAAATTTAAATGATATTGTTTTATTTCTCATACTTTAATTATATTTACTTTACCTAAAATGTAAACGAACCCTTTCTTTAAACGGACTTTATTATATATCTTTATCCACTAATTTACAGCTGATTTTGCTTGACCTCCACTTAATACCTCAAGAACCTGCTCTGCTACGTCTATTGCTAC
>JBAXBT010000065.1:0-7054 GCA_037141875.1 Candidatus Riflemargulisbacteria bacterium | reverse complement strand
ATTCAGAAAGATTCCAATATTGATGATTGTGGTGTAGGCATATCAATGGACACTGGATTCATGGATGCTAGCATAACTTCTATTTTTTCTCAGTTAGAGAAAAAGATATTAAATGAGTAGCATTGATTTACAGTCATATATAGATAAATTATCTGACATAAACCCTATTGTTATTAAAGGGACAGTCAAAGACATTTCTGGACTAGTTATTGCTGCCACCGGACCAATGGTTCCTATTGGAACGGTTTGCTTGATACACAACAAAGCTGGTGCTGTTATTCGCTCAGAGGTTGTTGGGTTTGGTAATGGTAAGGTTCTTTTGATGCCTTTGGGGGAGATGGAAGGGATTAGTGCCGGAGATTTAGTAGAATCAGCTGGAAATTTTCTGACAGTTCCTGTGAGCAACAGTTTATTAGGTAGGGTGCTAAGCGGATTAGGCGAACCAATAGATGGTAAGGGTGAAATAAATGTTTCAAAGCGAGTTCCAGTTTATGCTCAACCACCGAATCCTTTGTTAAGAGACAGGATAACGAAACCTTTAGGTGTTGGCATTAAAGCAATAGATGGCTGTCTGACCTTAGGCAGAGGACAAAGAATAGGAATATTTGCTGGTTCAGGTGTCGGGAAGTCGACGCTATTAGGTATGATAGCTAGGAATACTGAGGCTGACATAAACGTAATTGCTTTGGTAGGTGAACGAGGAAGAGAAGTTCGTGACTTTATAGAGGAATCGTTGGGTGAAGAGGGCTTGAAAAGGTCAGTTGTTGTTGTTGCTACCTCAGATCAACCAGCATTAATAAGAATTAAAGCAGTACTAACAGCAACCGCGATTGCTGAATTTTTCAGAGATCAAGGGAAAGATGTGTTATTAATGATGGATTCTATAACAAGATTTGCAATGGCTCAGAGGGAAGTAGGTCTTACTATTGGAGAGCCACCAACAACAAAAGGATATCCGCCGTCTGTATTTGCTATGTTGCCTAAGTTCTTGGAGCGAGCAGGCACTAGTGATAAGGGAAGTATTACAGGTATCTATACTGTGTTAGTAGATTCGGATGATATGAACGAGCCGATTGCAGATGCCTCTAGGAGTATTTTAGATGGGCACATTGTTTTAGAAAGAAAGATTGCAACTAAGAATATTTGGCCAGCAATAGATGTGTTGGGTAGCATAAGCAGGGTTATGCCAGATGTTGTGACGAAGGAACACATGAAGGCTAATTACAGGTTGCGAGAGCTAATGGCAGTGCATCGTGATGCTGAGGACCTTATTAATATTGGCGCGTATTCTCCTGGCAGCAATCCTAAAATCGATGAGTCCATTAGAAAGATGAGCGGAATATTGTCTTTTGTTACTCAGGAAGTAGATGAGAAGTATGTATATGAGCAAGAAGTAGCTATGTTAAAAACAGCGGTAGGAAGTTAAGATGAAAAAATTTGCTTTTAGAATGCAACGGGTTTTGGATGTTAAGCTTAAGAAAGAAGAATTGCTTAAGCAGGAACTAGGAAGATTAATGCAAAGGAAAAACGCGCATCAAGCCTTGAAAGAATATTTTGAGTCTCAGATTGAGCAGGAATTTGGAAAAATGAGAGACACTAAGTCGTTTTCTAGTGAAGATCAAGTATTAGAGGAAAATTATATCCATGGTCTTCGTAATGATATATATAAACAGGGTCTTACTATTAAAGATTATGAGAATAAGATTGATAAAAAAAGAATAGAGCTTATTGAAAACAGGAGAGAAATAAAAGTGCTAGAGAATCTAAAGGAAAAGCAAAAGGAGCAGTTCATGTATGACCTTATGCTTGTTGAAAGAAAAGATATGGACGAAGTCGCCTCAAGAACAAGTATGAAGTTCTGAGGGCAGGAATATATCAAAATCAGCAATCCTTCCAGTAGTATTTTGTTTTTTAATTAGCCGCTGATTGTATACAGCCAGTAGTACTTCTTTAATTAGTATTTCTCTAATTTCAAAATCGATGAACCGAGCCACTGCAGATTTTGCGGTATTAGTGTGCATAGTAGCAAATACCAAATGTCCTGTCATTGCAGCTCTTATCGCTATTTGAGCTGTTTCTTGATCCCTTATCTCGCCAATCAAAATAACGTCTGGGTCATGGCGTAGAACAGCTCTAAGAATACTAGAGAAGCTCATTCCTATGGGCTCGTTTACTTGTATTTGAGTGAAAGCGGGAAATACATACTCAATAGGGTCTTCAATCGAAACAATATGTAAAGAAGGATTATTCTTATATAGATTTTTAACAAGAGAGTAGAGTGTGGTTGTCTTGCCGCTACCAGTTGGACCTGTTGTTAGAATCATACCTTCTCTTTTGTTTAGTAAAGCTGTTGTTGTTTCGATTATTTTTTTATTCATACCGAGCTGTCCTATGTCTGGCACATCTTCTCCTTTCGAAAGAATTCTGATTACAATGCTTTCTCCAAAGTGAGAAGGGATAATTGATATGCGAAGGTCATGCTCGGTTTCGTTCGAGATGAAGCTAAATCTTCCATCTTGGGTTTTCAATGAGTTGGAAGAGCTAAGATTGGCTATAACCTTAATCCTGTTGATTATGGCTGGATATTCATCAATCGGTATACTTTGTATTGAAACAAGGTGTCCATCAATCCTGTTTTGTATTGAAACTATTTTATCGGCAGGGTGGAAGTGTATATCTGTGGAGTTAGTTGTTATTGCTTTTTTAAAAATCTCATTTACTAGAAATACCGGATTTAATTGCACGTAATAATACCTCTTTTGATATATTATAACGTAAGTTCTTTGAAAACCAAAATTTTTCTCCGAGTATGCCTTGTCCAGCGAGCATCCCGAGACCATTTAATGTTTTCAAACCAAGGGATTGTGCTAATGCTAAAAGTTTTGTTTTTTCCGGTGAGTAAATAATATCCACAATTAGACAAGCATTATTAGCAAAGGCTAGCTGTTCTTCACTCAGGATACTTTGATTAATTGTTTCTTCCATTCCGATGGGGGTAGCATTAATGATTATGTCAGCTTGAGCAATTATATCTTGGAAGCGAGTAGTTGCTGATGTTGTTTCTATTTTTTTGTTTGCATAATGATTTTTTAGGACAGCTGTTCTTTCCTCGCTAATATCATATATCATTATTTTTTTACAGTTTTCCGTCAAAGCTGAATAGGTGATAGCCTTTGCTGCTCCTCCTGCTCCTAATAAGAAGATAGTTTTATCTGTAAGCTCAAAATTAGCTTCTTCTTTTAACATAAGAGTGAATCCTGGTGCGTCAGTATTAGTACCGAGATATTTTCCATTAACAAGTTTTACAGTATTAACTGCTCCAATTTTCTGTGCAGTTTCTGTGAGCTCATCACATAAAGGTAATACATCTTCTTTGTAAGGAATCGTAACATTGAATCCTTTAAATTGTTTAGATTCAAACAAGTCTTTTAATTGTTCTTTTTTTAGAGGATATGAAACGTAATTTGCATCTATTTTTTCTTCTGAAAAAAAATAATTATGGAGAGCAGGTGAAAGGGAGTAACCTAAGGGATATCCGATTAGGGCATATTTGGTATGCATTAGGAACACCATCCTAAAACAGTTTCAGGCACTTTATCTAGAGGAACTTGTTTCTCAACAGCTCCAGCATTAAAGGCAGATCTTGGCATGCCATATACTACAGAAGAAGCCTCGTCTTGTCCAACTATTTTGGCGCCTTCTTTTTTCATAGAAAGCAGACCGGAGGTACCATCGTTTCCCATACCTGTAAGGATTACCCCGATAGCATTTTTGCCAGCATTTTTAGCGACAGATTGGAATAGCACATCTGCAGCAGGTCTTTGATAGCAGACGGCCGGACCTTTATTTAGGCCAACACTGTATCTGGCACCACTTTTATTAAGAACCATATGAAAATCCCCAGGCGCAATGTATATTTTCCCATTAGCAATGATGTCGCCTTCTTCAGCTTCTTTTACATCACAGACACAGGCGTCATTCAAAGCATCTGCGAAGCTTTTGGTGAAACCAGCGGGCATATGCTGAACAACCATGATGCATGGACTATTCTTAGGGAAATGAGGAAGAATCTTTCTTAAAGCAAGTGTTCCCCCAGTAGAAGAGCCAATGGCGATAATCTTATCAGTAGTAGTAATTATATATTTTTTTGTGGAAGGACTTAGAGTGTTATTTGCAATAGTATTTTTATAGGTGGTAATGTCTATTGTTGAGGCTATTTTGATTTTCCTGCCAAGCTCCATTAATAGCGCCATTCCACCACTTTGTGCGGTGGGCTTACATAGTACATCGATTGCTCCTAGCTCCATGGCTCTTATCGCATTAGCGCTGTTTTTGGGTGAAACTGAGCTTACGATGATAGTAGGAGTTGGGAAGTAAGTCATTATTTTCCCAAGGAAAGTAAGACCATCCATTCTTGGCATTTCTATGTCTAGAGTTATGACATCAGGCTTTAGTTCGATTATTTGGTCGCGTGCGTGGTAAGGGTCAATCGCTGTCCCAATTACTTTAATTCCAGGAATTTTAGATAGTCCCTCGCTAAAGGTTTTTCTTATTAAGGCTGAATCGTCAATTACAAATACTCGAATATCACTCATTTATATATATAGATGGTCCAACGTTTTTTTTGCTCATTGTGTTTAAACTTTCTGAAGAACCAAGAAACAAAAACCCTCCAGGTTTAAGAACTTTAAAGAAATTAGTTACAATATCTTCCACAGTTTGCTTGTCAAAATATATCAAGACGTTCCTACAAAATATAATGTCAAAACTTTTATTAAAATTATAGGGCATATCCATTAAGTTATAAATACTAAAAAAGACATCTTCTTTGATTATTTCTTTTACTCTATATTTCCCGGTCATTTCGTTTATGCCCTGCTTAAAGTATTTGTTTATTAGAAGTGGATCTAGTTCTCCAAGCATTTTCTGGTCATACACTCCACGAACGGCTTCATTTATCATGCTTTTGGAGATATCAGTTCCATGGATTTGAATTTTGGTGGATATTTTGCCAATTTTTTCAAAATATTCACGTAATAAGATTTTGAGCGTGAAGGGTTCAGAGCCATTAGAACATCCAGCAGACCATATGCTTATTTGATTTTGATCGTGCATTGTAGGAAGCACCTTTTGTTTAAGTATATCTAGTTGAAAATTTTCTCGTAGAAAGTATGTTACGTTTGTTGAGATAGCATCAATAAAGTCAGACCAATGTGCATCGTTTGCTGGTAATTTATTAAGATAAAGCAAGTATTCATCATAATCAGACAAGTTAAGTCTGCGTAATATTTTTGATAATCGGCTTTTTAGGAATTCTTGTTTATGAGCAGAAAGGTAAATGCCATATTTTTTATAGATGATAGCCCTAATTTTGTCATAGGCATCATTCGTAATAAGGCTTGCATCTAGCACGTATTTGTTCATGAAATGCTCTTGGTTATAAGTATAGCTGAATATATATATAGAAAAGGTATTATTAAAGGTTCCATTTTTATTATCCTATTCTTTTAAGAAGATTAATAAGTATAGCTAAAGTATAAGCCAGTGGTAACACGGAATCAATAGACGCAAAAAAGGGAGGCAAAAAGCCTCCCTTTTAACCTTTTAACCTTTTTTCTTAAGAAGCCATTGCTTCTGCAAACTTACTAGAATTAGTAAGTTGACTTGCGAAATCGATGGTTTCAGCATCTCTAAGTACTCTATCAATATTAAGAAGTATCTTGATAGATTTATTGATTTTAGCTATTCCATGGATATACGTTCCATCAAAGCCACTACCCATTTTTGGTGCTTCACTTATTTTGTCGTCAGGTATTGGAAGAACTTCTGCGACAAAGTCAACAGCAATACTCAGAGGTGCATCATGGATGTTCTCTGGATTAGCTATGACGATGATACAGGTTCTTTCATTATAAGGAATTTCTTCCATCCCTAGCTTGGTACGCAGATCAATCACCGGAACAATGTTGCCTCTAAGGTTGATAATCCCTTTAACAAAATGAGGTGTGTGCGGGATATGCGTAATCTCCACTAAGCTGATGATTTCTTTGACCTTCAGAAGATTAATTCCGAATTCTTGTTGTCCTAAGGTAAAGGCAAGATATTTCTCGCCTTGTCCGTGAGAGCTTTTCTCATTTGCTTTAATTTTTTGTAAGTCCATTATATTTCTCCCTTTTAAACGAAGTTATCGTCATCATCCATAGGGATAATGGCTGCTGGCTTCAATTTAGAAGTACTCTTCTTAGCTGATTTTGGTCTTGGTCTTCCACTATGAACAGGAGCAACAATTTCTTCGCCACCGCTAAGAATACCGCTTAATTGTCCAACAATTATTTTCAAGGTTTCAGCTTGAGTGCTTAAGTCATCGGCAGAGGCTGAGGTTTCTTCGGCAGCACTGGCGTTACTTTGAGCAGTTGTGCTTATCTGTTGGATAGCTTTGGCTATCTCATCAAGCCCTTTGGTTTGCTCTTGAGAAGCAACACTCACTTCTTCCATTAAGGAGGTTGAAGTTTCCACGCTTTCGCTTATTTGCTTAAGTATCTTCTCAACTTCTTGGGTATTTCTTACCCCTGTCTCAGTTTTACTTAAACTGGTTTCAATCATTGCCGATGTTTCTTTCGCAGCTTCAGCACTTCTTTGTGCTAAGTTTCTGACTTCTTCTGCAACAACAGCAAACCCTGCACCAGCTTCACCAGCTCTGGCAGCTTCTACTGCTGCGTTAAGAGCAAGAATGTTGGTCTGGAAAGCTATATCATCAATTACCTTGATAACTTTAGATATCTCATGAGAAGAGGTTTTGATTTCGCTCATAGCACTAACCATTTGTTGCATTACTGTATTAGCTTGTTCAACAACTTTTTTAACTTCTCTAGATAAGTCATTAGCCTTGGAAGAATTATCAGCGTTTCTCATAGTTAAGGAGCCAAGTTCATCTACTGCAGAAGTTGTTTCTTCTACTGTGGCGGCTTGTTCGTTAGAGGCTTCTGATAACTGTTGACTAGTAGCTGCTAATTGGTTAGTTGCTGAAGTTACTTGTTCGCCAGCTACTCCTAAT
>JBAXBT010000064.1:0-7125 GCA_037141875.1 Candidatus Riflemargulisbacteria bacterium | reverse complement strand
ATAAACAAAGGGATAGCAGTTAGAACAAATATGTTTCAATTATTAAAAATATGGTTCCCCGTGATGTATTAATAAAAAAGCCCTGTTACATAACAGGGCTTTTTGTAGCTTTACAAGAAAAAATTATTAAAGTTTAGCGGCCTTCACAGCTAGTTCTACTACTCTGTTTGAATAACCCCATTCATTATCATACCAAGTAACAATTTTGGCTGTTTTGCCCATAGACATGGTTGCACTAGCATCAAAGATAGAAGATGCTGAGTTATGAATGATATCAACAGATACTATTTCGTCTTCAGTATAAGCTAGAATGCCCTTCATTGGACCTTCAGCAGCTTTTTTGATAGCAGCATTGATTGCTTCTTTTGTAGCTTCTGTTTTAAGGTTAACAGTAAGGTCTACAACTGAACCTGTTGGAACAGGAACTCTTAATGCATAACCATCTAATTTGCCTTTTAATTCAGGGATAATCTTTCCTACTGCTTTTGCAGCGCCTGTTGTAGTAGGGATAATTGATACAGCAGCAGAGCGAGCTCTTCTTAGGTCGCTATGTGGTGCATCTAATATTTGTTGGTCATTGGTATAAGCATGGATTGTTACCATCATACCGTTTTCAATTCCGAAAGTGTCATTTAAAACTTTTGCTACAGGAGCAAGACAGTTTGTTGTACAAGAAGCGTTAGAAATACATAGATCGCTAGCTTTTAAAGCGCCTTCATTTACTCCTAATACTATCATATTATCTATTTCATCTTTTGATGGAACAGTTAGGATTACTTTTTTTGCTGGCCATTTAGCGTTAGTTAGGTGGTCACCATATCCGCCTTTTGGGCTTTCTTTAGAAGTGAAAACACCTGTGGATTCTACTACTACATCAACCTTGGAACCCCAGTCGATTTCTTTTGGGTTTCTTGATGCGTCAACTTTGATTTTCTTTCCATTTACAATGATGTTTGTTTCATCATATGTTACTGTACCGGCAAATCTTCCTTGTGTGGAATCATATTTTAGTAGATGTGCAAGTGTCTTTGTGTTTGTTAAGTCATTGATGGCAACAACTTCAACTGCTGGGTTTTCTAAAGCAATCTTGAAGACGTTCCTTCCAATTCTTCCGAAACCATTAATAGCTATCTTTACTGTCATGTTTTACCTCCATAAATTTTATCTAATGAAATATATCATGTTACCAGCAAACAGGTCAAATAATTTAGTCTTTAATGAGTGCTGGCTCTAAATGATTTTACTCGAGAGGATTAGCCTGTAGATTAAAGCTTCGGCGTCAGTTTTGTTTGACATAAGTTCTGATTTAGAGCGGTTAACTAACGATGCAGAAAGCTGAGTTTTTAGTTGTCTGTATTTAGAGGAGTGTAGGAGTAGGCTTACGTTTTGTTCATAATGTTCGTCCATAAAGAATTTCTCCATGACGTCGTTTGTAAATTGTTTAGCAACTATCATTAATTCTTTAGATGTTTTTTCTTTTTTAAAAAATTTATAATTGTGTACAGCCTCAATGTTAATAGATTCAGAAATATTAGAGTAGATATTATCAAGATTAGAAATTCTATGGAGTAGAGGTTTAATAGAGTTTTTAGTCAGAAGAGAATTGATCTGATCCCCTAAAATATCATTTATTTCATTATCAAAAGAGAGAAGTTGAGTAACTATGTTTTTTCGGTTTACCATTAATCCATCTATTTTAGAAAATAGAGAAGAGATTGATTCTAGTGATTTTGGTGTAAGATTGTATTTTATTAGTCTTCCATAGACCTTACTTACATAGTTATACAGTAGTTTGTGTTTGATAAGAGGATAGATAGTGGATATTTCATGCATAAATATATTTTTGCTTTCTGATAAAAGTGTGAAGTCATAACTGTCTTGAAGAATACCTTTAATGGTTTCTGTTTCTATGGTTAAGATAGCGGCTGATTTCTCCATTTCTTGATGAAAGGTCATTATGTCAGACAAGTATTCAAGAAATAGCTCGCGGTAAGGTTCTTGTTGGATATTTTTTAGGATAGTTCTAAAAAGAGTAATGTTTTCGTTAAGCTCAAAGTATTCTAAAATGGTTATAATTGCTTTTTTGTTGACTCTTAATTGAGCAAGAATGTTTTCCAAATTTAAAATATTGTCTGTCATTAGTTACTCCTATCAAGGATAGTTTAAAGCATAGAGTATTTTTGTTGTTGTTGTCAAACTAACTCTAAAATAGTGACACCATAAGGTCTCTGAACTATACTTAATATATGAATATTTTTGTGGATAAGATAACTGAAAACATTGTGATAATAACAGGGCAAGATGTTGATCATTTAAGGGTTCGTAGACATAAGCCAGGACATTTTTTTAAGCTCGTAGAAATTAAAGGTAACCGATATGCCGATGCTGAACTTATGAGGCTCGACAAGAAAGAAGCGGAGTTCAAGGTTAAACAGATTACTGTTAAGAAAAACAAGAAAGCACAAATATCACTTTATCAAGCAGTTATTAAAAAATCTAACATGGAAGTTGTTATTCAAAAAGCGGTTGAATTGGGCGTAGATATTATCATTCCTGTATTTACTGAAAGAGTGTCTGAAAAAGGGAAAATTAATAAAGCAAGACTTTATGTTATTGCCAAGGAAGCAGCTATGCAGAGTGAAAGATTAGAAATCCCTCAGATTGAAGATGCAATAACATTTCAAGAGGCAATAAAGACAAAGCACCTTTTTTGTTTAGGAGAACGCACGACAGGTACAACGATTAAAGAGTTGATGACGGGGAGTGATCCTTGTAAAGATATTGCGGTTCTTGTTGGTCCAGAGGGCGGGTTTTCTGGTAAAGAATTTAGCATTTTGCAGGAAAAATCAATCCCTGTCGTCAGCTTTGGAGAGAGCATTATGAGGGCTGAAACGTCAGCAATAGCCGCTCTGAGTGTTATAAGATGTTTTTATCTCGCAGAGTAATATTGATTTGTGATAGAATATAGAACATGAAAAACATTGTAATTTATGAAGATATTTCTGAGCCTTGGTTTTCGCCGTTAGATCAATTAAGGGCGGTATTTGAAATAAAGGCTGGGATGTTTTCCTTTCTTGAAAGAATTTTTTTACTTTATCCTGAGTCTAGGCACCATTTATTTTATAGAGATAATTTGAAAGGTGTTGTTAGGAAAAGATATCCTGCTTTTTTCCATAACACACTGAATGTTGGATTAGATGTGCTTTTTATTAATGGTAGAGTCGTAGTAGATAATAAATTGAAAAATGAAATATCGAATATAGAAGAAGAATTTTTGTTACTTAACGGAGATAAAGTTATTTGTTTTCGTTTAAAGGGCAATAAAGTGGCTTCCTTTGTAGAAGAGGGGATTAAGCAAAAATTTTCTGATAAATATGTATTAAATTATTTTCGTCAGACTCAAGGATATATTATTAAAAATATTGTCGCTAAAAGATTTGAGAATATTTGGCAAATTATTTCAGACAATGGGGAAATGATTAGGTTAGATTTTGAAATAGTGGACAAGGGCGGATTAGTTTTATCAAGAGTAGAAACACACACTGCGTTAACTAATGAAAAGGATATTTATATTGGTAAGCATTCAACAATTTCTCCATTTGTTCATATAGATGCAACAAAGGGACCAGTTTATATTGGTAGGGGAGTTGAGATTAAGTCTAATGTTTTGATTGAGGGACCAGTATTTATTGATAATGGAGCAAAGATATATCCTGGGTACATAAGAGAAAACACCTCAATAGGAGAGAACTGTCGAGTTGGCGGTGAAGTTGAGGGAAGTATATTTTTAGCAAATTCAAATAAATATCATGCAGGGTTTGTAGGTCATTCTTATGTTGGAGAATGGGTTAATTTTGGAGCTATGGCCACAACAAGTGATCTTAAAAACAATTATAAAGAAATTATATTGGATTTGGGTGAAGAAGAGGTTGCTTCAGGCACACGTCTTATAGGTAGCATTATTGGGGATCATTGTAAGTTTGGAATTGGGACTATGATAAATTCCGGAACGATATTTGGAGTTGCCGTGAATGTGGTTGGTTCTAATTTTAAGTTACCAAAAAGAGTATCTGCTTTTTCTTGGATTGTTGATGGTAGCCGAGATGTTTTCTTGTTTGATAAATTTATAGAAACAGCTAAAGTTGTTGTTTCACGAAGAAATAAAGAACTGTCTCCTGAGGAAATTAGTCTCTTTGAGCAACTTTATAGTAAACTAAGATTAGTTATTAAAAAGAACTAATTCTTCTGCTGAGCGTATATTTTACTTAGATATTTTTCCAAATCTACCTTTTGTTCATCTGTAGGAGAAAGCTTAAGTGCTATTTCCCAATCTTTTTTAGCTTGTTCATAGTTTTGAAGCATATAATAACCAGAACCTCTTCTGACCCAGCCAAGAGTGTTCTTAGGGTCAATTTTTAGAACATTATTGCATTCTTGAATAGTTAAGTAGTACTTTGTTTCATAGAAATATACTAAGGCCATGTTGAGTTTTCTGGTTACAAAGTCAAGTTCTCCAATATTAAGTTCTGCTTGTTTTGTTGGAGTTGCATCTGCCATTTGTTCTAGTAATTTGTTGGCCTTTTCTCTAGCGACATCTTCTCTTTTTTGGATGATGTATTCCATTTCATCACCGGCCTGAGGATCATTTTCAACAAAACTTCTCAAAGCATCTAACATTAGTTTTTGCTCTTCAAGGCTTTTTAGATCATCGCCAGCGGTTGGAGCAGTAGCTGCTAGCGTGAATGTTGTACCAATAATTAGTAAAAATGAGACTAAAAGTAATATCAATTTATTGTTTTTCATGGCTACTTCCTTTACTTTTTAATTTTTCCAGTTTTTTCAATTCTATCAATAAGTTTCAAAACGTTAGCATTGTTAGGATTTTGTTTTAGTAGCTCAGTTGCTGTTTTATAAGCGCTGTCGTATTCATTTTTAGCGAAGGCATCTTTAGCTTGTTTATATTTTGGCCATACTTGTTTTTCTACTTTTATGTCTAGGTTAAGTTTGTCAGCGAGCTCTTCAACTCTTTTTAGTTTTTCTAATTTTTCTTTTATGTCTTTGTTGTCTGGATTAAGGATATATGCTTTTTTCATATCTTCAAGAGAAAACAGGAAAAAGCCTTCGTTGTATTTTTCAATAGCAAACTGATACCAGTCAACAGCAGAATCTTTTTGGAAGCTGTTTATTAGTTGTCCTATACCTAAATTAAAGGAGAACCTGTGATTCATTCCTAAATCATCATTTGATAGCGCATAGTCAAAGCGAATTGCACTATAAGCTAAACTAAATCCAAAATTAGTAGATTCATAATTAAGTCCACCCCTTAAGACGATAAAATCATTGATAGTATATTCTGCTCCAAGGAACCAATTATCGAGATCATTCTCAATATCAAACGCAAGGGTAAGATATTTGTCTTTAAAGGCGACCCCAGCTCTTGGTAAAGGAGCAAATTTGTCTTTAGAGTCTTCGCCAAGCTGAAAGTCAACTAAGTTATGAATAACAGCACCAAAGGAGAGGAATGGGAAAGGGCGATATAATAATCCAGCATCAGCAAGAATTCTAGAGTCAGTGTTGGTATGTAGTGCTCTGCTTACATACTTGCCAGATAAACCAAGGGAAAGTTCAGGGATAAGAACTGGTTGGGCATAGGAAGCACCTATAGCCATTTGAGAGTCAGTAAATGATCCTTGGGTTTCATTATAGCGATCACGTAGGTCCATTGCCTGAGAAGCAAGTTGTACGAAAGAGAATCCAAGAGTGTTATTTACTTGAGGGTATACGAGGTTAAATCCCATTAAGCCATAACCATCGTAAAGACTTGTTTGAAAAAGAGAGACTTCCATGTTTTTTACTTGTATCATTCCAGCAGGATTAATAACTACTGAGGAAGCATCATCTGCTATTGCTAAAAAGGCTCTTCCTAGCCCGATACTTCTTGCATTAGTTCCATAGCTTAGAAATCCACCTGGTTGACCACCAGATAAAGATAGCACCACTGAAAGGATAGTGCTTATGAAAAGTATTTTTAAAACTAGTTGTTTGTTCCCCATTTTTTGCCTCTTCCCCCAAAGAGATAACTCTATTTTATTATCGGTATAACTCTATTGTAAATTAGCATACCAATATATTTCAATCTATTCTGGTTTCTCTTTTATTAAATAGCTTATACCTCAAATAAATTAGCTTTAAACATTTATTTATAATAACCATATATTAATTGATGTTGAGATTATATTTTTTGAAGAAGAGATTCAAATTCTTTGCCTTCTAATACTTCTTTTTTAAGTAATATATCAGCAATTTTTTCGAGTTTATTTTTATTTTCTTTGATTATTGTTATAGCGGTCTTATAACAAGCATCTAATATGCTATTAAGTTCTGTATCTATTTCTGTTGCTGTTTTTTCGCTATAGTCTTTAGAATGATCACTGAAATCTCTTCCAAGGAATACGTTTTCTTGTTGGTCTTTACCAAATGCTCTGTTCCCTAGAGGGCTCATTCCGTATTTGCAGATGATGTCATGAGCAGTTTTTGTGGCTCTTTTTATATCGTTACTTGCGCCAGTAGTAATGTCGTCCAAAAACACCTTTTCGGCTGCTCTGCCACCCATTAGTATGGTGATGTCATTTTTAAGGTCAGTTTCGGAACGTAAGAATTTATCTTTTTCAGGAAGTTGTAGTGTGTATCCAAGTGCCAGTCCTCTCGGTAGTATTGAGATTTTATGGATAGGATCAGTTGCTTTGAGTGATTTAGCAACGATAGCATGTCCAAGTTCATGGTAAGCGATTGTTCTTCTTTCTTCTTCTTCCATTATTTTGCTTTTCTTTTGCGGTCCGGCTATTACTCTATCAATAGATTCCTCAAGTTCTTTCATTCCAATTGTTTTCCTGCTTCTACGAGCTGAAAGTAGCGCTGCTTCATTGATAATGTTTGCTAAATCTGCACCTGAGAATCCTGGAGTTCTTTTGGCGATTGTGCTTAAGTCAACAGTTGGTGCCATTTTCTTTTTTCTTTTATGGATCTCAAGGATCTCTTTTCTGCCTTCTATGTCGGGAGCGTCGATTACTATTTGTCTATCAAATCTTCCAGGTCGCATAAGAGCCTTGTCTAGGATGTCATTTC
>JBAXBT010000063.1:0-7194 GCA_037141875.1 Candidatus Riflemargulisbacteria bacterium | reverse complement strand
TTGAGTACTTTACATCTTCATTTAGTGCGATAGCATCAAGATATCTTAAATAAACAGATAAAGGCATTCCATGAATTTTCTTTGTTTTACTTTCTATTGAATTAATAATATTTTCAGCTGGGAAATAACGCCATACATTTAATTCATCATCGTAATAATGATCTAACATAAAAGCAGCTCTAAATAATAGACAAGCTAATAATTCCAAGGCAAAAGCATCTTGTCTCCCAAGTGACTGTAGCTCTTCAAATACTCCAGTAAAGGATTGTGTCACATCAACTATATTGTCATTTTTTAATATAATAGGTCTCATGTCGTTTTGATTGTTACTAAAACGACCTTCTTTATGTCTTAGCGTAAGAACATCAAATTCTTTGCCAGGTTTTAAATATCCAATTTTATATTCTCCTAATTTATGAGTGACAGTTAGTTTTTGAGATTGCGTTGAATATCCTCTTTCCCAACTTAAAGCTTCTTCAATAGTTGCTAGTTTTCTAGGTATAGAAATTAATTTATTAAAGTGTCCTGCAGGTAGCGCTAATTCATCTCTAAAAGGAATATAGGTTGTTGTCATATTATTATTTTACTCATAAAAGATAATAAGTCATGCATATATTTTTTTTTACCTCGTATCATAAATATCTTGGACTGAATATTTTCAATAAGTATTATGTTTCCCATAATATTATTAATCCTTTATAAATCCGAATTTATGTTTGGTCTCTTCAACTACTGGATGTAATAATTCATCAACGCTTTCAACAAGATAGCTAATCATATAATCATGTTCTTGAAGTTTCTTCTTGATTTCCTCATTTGTTGCAAGAAATTCTCTTAACTGGACGAATGTACGCATTATTTGGATATTAATCTTTATGGCTTTATCGCTATTAAGAACAGATGATAACATTGCAATCCCTAATTCTGTAAATACATATGGGGCTTTTCTTAGTCCCATCTTAATAGAATTGGAAGTCACAAATTGTGACTTCCAATTAAGAAGCTCTTCACAAGATAATTGAAACATGAAGTCGTTAGGAAATCTTTCAATATTCCTCTTTACGGCTTGATTTAAAACTTTAGTTTCAACCATATATAATTCAGCCAAATCACGATCTAACATGACCTTATGTTCTCTGATTACATAAATCTTAGACTGGATATTCACTATAGGTATTATGTTTTCCATAACAATTATAATAAACTATTGCACTACAATAAGTCAACGTCATTTATTATACATTATATTATATTGACGTTAGTCATAAATATTCTAAAACTAACCCAACATCTAACAGCTCTTGGTTAAGAAACTTTCCATTATTTATTAGCTTCAAAAGGTCTTGTTCGTCTTTGTCATAAAAGATATCTACTAGGTAACGAGTATATTTGTCACGCCAAGATGTCTTTATAGCAATAAATTCACAATCCTTAAGCGCATTAAGTACATAGTCTTTAGCTGTCCTACCCTCTTTGGTTTCTATGCCTTCTGAATTAATGCCACGGAAACGGAGCTTCTGAGTGGTCCAGGCGTTAAGCCCAAGGTCAATATCTGCCCAAATAGTGTCACCATCTAGGACTTCTAACACAAAGGCTTTATAGGTGTAATGCGGTATGGAGTTGAGATGTAGCCTTTCTGAGCCCTTTTCTGCGAGTGTTGTGCCGTCTAGGAAGACATTAAACCCAAGGTCTACCATGTCTTTGCCCTGGATTTGCTTGGTCTGGTAGACATATGGTGCAGTGCGAGTAACTTCCAGAATTGGTTTAGTTGCGCTAGTTTGTTTAGTTTTTGGATAGTGAATAAGTTCGTTTAATTCATTAATCTTAAGGTGCTTTTCTATTACTTTATTTTCTAGTATTTGTCTTTCTGTTTTGTCATGGATAGCAAGTAAAACCTTCACATGTGACCATGTCAATTGTTGCCACGTGGCAACAATCTTTGGATATTCTTCAAAGAAAGTAACGCTTCTATGTAGGGTCGTTACGTCTATCTTTAAATTCTCGGAAAGTAATGGGAAAAGTGTTGCTCCATAATTGGCACGATCTTTGTTTTTAAGTAAGTGCTTCTTTATATGCTTACCTACTTTCCAATAAGTAACTAACTTGCCTTGCTCTACTTCCTGACGGATTGTTTCTATTAAAAGCTGTTCAGCTTTACTAGGTTTAATTATTTCTAAGTCTTTACCAGTGACCATAGTTTAAGTATATATTAATTATTAATATTTTGAATTAAATTTTAATTGTCCCGAAGTAATCCGAGCAAATATAAAATCATAGATATTTCGACGTCATTTATTGGTGCTAAATAAGAAAACCATGGCAAGGCAATGCTCCTGCAGGTTGAGTTCTATATTATGAAGATGGCAGTAGCTCACAAGGTGACTAGAAATATCCCAGATTTTAATGAAGCGAATTTCCGTAGGGACATTATAACTCCACTTAATGAAAGCAAGTGAAACGTAGCTTGAATTTAGTGGTTATCCCCGAAGGGTGCGGATTAATAAGGTCGGCAATGAGACCTTAACGTAAAGGATTCTAAAAGTACCCTTTTAATAAGCCAAGTTAGTAGCACTAATAAAAAAATTAGGATTTTTAAGGAATCCCTTAAAGATACCCTGCGGTGTAAGACCGCTTAACTTTTTTAATCCCTTCTAGTGGACCTTGGTAAACTAAATCTCCACCTTTTTCGCCACCATCTGGCCCAAGATCGATGATATAGTCAGCTGAATTAATTACATCTGTATGATGCTCAATAACTAAGACTGTATTACCTTTGTCTACTAGTTTCTGTAATACTTTTAGTAAAAGATTAACATCTGCAAAATGTAATCCTGTTGTAGGCTCATCTAGAATATATAAAGTTTTACCAGTAGCAGTTTTGGTAAGCTCAGAGGCTAGTTTAACCCTCTGTGCTTCACCACCGCTAAGTGTAGTAGCGCTCTGCCCTAACTTAATATAACCTAAACCTACTTCTAAGAGCATTTTTAAATATTTGGTAATAGTTGAAACATGAGTAAATACTTCAGCTGCTTCGGAGACAGACATATCTAAAACATCTGCAATACTATATCCTTTGTATTTAACCTCTAATGTCTGACTGTTATAGCGTTTGCCTTTACAAACATCGCAAGGCACATAAACATCTGGCAGAAAAAGCATTTCTATCTTCATGCTACCATCGCCTTTACAAGCTTCGCATCTTCCGCCAGGAACATTAAAAGAGAACCTGCCTGGCTTATACCCTCTTTTTTTTGCTTCTTTGGTTGTTGCAAACATGGTTCTTATTTTGTCGAACAACCCAATATAAGTAGCTGGGTTACTTCTAGGTGTTCTGCCGATCGGACTCTGGTCAATAACTATAAGTTTGTCTAAGTTATTCATGCCATTGATTTCTGTGTAACTATCTTCTGGTCCACCTTTTAAGGAAAACAAGTTAGTGAATTTAAAGTTTTTGATATTTCTATAAAAAACGTCAAATATAAGCGTGCTTTTACCACTACCAGATACACCAGTGACACAAGTAAACTGCCCCAATGGTATGGTAATATCGATACCTTTTAGGTTATGCATCTTAGCACCTTTTATCTCTATAGTACCTGTAGGTTGTCTGTCAGGATGGGCAAGTATAACTACGTTTTTTTTATGGTTTAAGTAGTCAGCAGTTAAATTGTCGGTTTTTAAATAATCTTCAATCTTACCTTCAAACATTAGCTGTCCCCCATTAATTCCAGCTTCTGGACCTATTTCAACGATAAAATCGGCGTTTAGCATAACATCTCTATCGTGTTCAACAACTATAAGTGTATTTCCAAGGTCTTTTAATTTTCCAAGAGCTAGTATAAGTCTGTCGTTATCTTTAGGATGAAGACCTATAGTAGGCTCATCTAAAACGTAAAGTACTCCTGAAAGGCCAAAACCCATTTGTGTAGCAAGACGCAGTCTTTGTGCTTCGCCTCCGCTGAGCGTTGAAGCTGGCCTTTCTAGTGTCAAATAATCAAGTCCTATGTCAATCATAAAAGAAAGTCTATTATTGAGTTCAAGAACAACTTGTCTACAGATCTCTTCTTCTCTTGGAGTTAAATTAACAGCGTTAATAAAGTTAAGCAGTTTGCGAATAGATAGTTCGGTTAAGTCAATAATGTTCTTATCGGCAATCCGCATAGCTAATACTTCTTTTCTTAATCTTTTTCCTCCACATTCTGGACATGGCGATTGGTCCATGGCTTTTTCCATATTCTTTTTACGATATTCTGACTTTGTTTCACGAAAACGGATTCGTAGCATATCTCTAAGTCCAATAGTAAAGTAATCCTCGTCACCGTAAAAAACACCTTCAAGGAAATCTCTAGGTATGTTATCTATTGGTTGAAATAGACTTACTCCTTTGTCCTTTGCGTATTTTTTTAGTTCTGCGGTGAAAGGTTTGACTACATAGAAACCTCCAATATAGTTGAGCCAATATTTCAACGTGACTGATTTGTGGTAAAAGAAACTATCTAATGTAAAGTCCATTGTTACACCTAATCCTTTACAAGTTGGACAGGCACCTTGTGGATTGTTAAAGGAAAAAATCCCTGGTGATATTTTAGGTAAGCTTATACCGCATTCAGCACATGAGAAATGAGTACTGTAATAATAATCTTTCTCATCTATTTCTATAGTGCAGAAGCCATTACCTTCTTGTAGTGCAATATCTATAGACTCAAACACACGAGTTAATTTGCTTTCTTCGATAACTATTCTGTCTATAACTAAATCTATATTGTGTTTTTTGTTCTTATCCATAGTTATTGTTTCATCTAAATGGAAATAATTACCGTCTACCCGAAGCCTCATAAATCCGTCTTGTCTAGCTTTCTCAATGATATTACGGAACTCACCTTTTTGGTTCTTAATGATTGGTGCCATAATCACAGATTTCTTTCCTTGGAATTCATTTGTCACCCTAGTGACGATTTGGTCTATAGTTTGGCTTTCTATATGCTTACCACATTCTGGGCAAAACGGTTTGGCGATGGAGGAGTAAAGTAACCTTAAGTAATCGTAGATTTCTGTCATTGTACCAACGGTACTTCTTGGGTTATGCGAAACGCTCTTCTGTTCTATAGAAATAGACGGAGATAAACCTTCAATTCTTTCGACATCTGGCTTTTTAAATTGACCGAAAAACTGCCTCGCGTAAGAAGAAACTGATTCTAAATATTTTCTTTGACCTTCTATAAAGATTGTATCGAAAGCAAGCGAGCTTTTTCCAGAACCACTAACGCCGGTAATAACCGTAATGGTATTTTTAGGGATGGTTACTGAAATATCTTTGAGATTGTTTTCTTTAGCTCCTATAACCTTAATAAATTCTTGTTGCATAGTGAGGTAATTTTAACAGAAAAAGCAAAAGTGGTCAGTTATAGTCTTTCTAAAATTGAATCTGTGTCCACAAATTCTCTTATTAGCTCTTTAGCTAGTTGGATTTTATTAACATCGTTGTGAGTAATTTTTACTAATAACTTACTGACTAATTTTGAGGTTTCATAGGTTTCAAAGGGAACTGATAGTATCGGAATATCATGAGTTGTAAGCATATCCAAAGTTTTCTTCCTTGGGAGTATACCCCCTGTCAGGATTATGCCTCTTACATGCTTTTCAGGAATACAGGCAGAAGCAGAAATAACTGCCTCAATGACCGTATGTCTATCGCCAGGAACGATGAGTAAGCTGCCCTTAACTAAATGGTCTACAACATGTTTTGGGGTCATTGCAGCTACAACTATTTTATTAATGTTTTTATATGAGGTTGAACATTGGTTAAGACATGTTGCTTGTTTAAGGTTTTCTTGAATTAGGGCCATATTAGGACTAGAAAGAGAAGCTCTATAAGGAATACAACCTAAAACAGGTATATTTTGGTAAGACAGAGCCTGAGTGACTAGTTTTTTTGTTTTTTCGTATTTATCTTCAATTACTTTATTAACTATCACTCCTAATATCTCTACATTCTCTTTGTCAAATAGTGCTTTATTAAGCATTACCTCGTCTACCGTGTAACCAATCCCCCCTGGAGCGATTATGATAACTTTTGAATGAGTTAGAGAAGCTACTTTAGCATTACTTAAGTCAAGCACTGATCCTACTCCTGCATGACCAGTTCCTTCTACAATTACTAAGTCATTTTTTTCAGAAATGCATTTAAACGAATAATCTAGTCTATCGCGTAACTCTTCTTTTAAGTCGTGTCGGTTTTCAATATACTGCGTAGTGTAGCCTGAAGGAATTGCTATTGGACTCATGTCTCTTATATTACATTTTGACTGAAATATCTGTTCGATAAGATAAGAATCTTTGTCTATTTGGTCGTTGCCTACGTTTATATATCGTTGACCGACAGGTTTAATAAAACCTACCTTAAACTTATTCTCTCTAAAGACGTCAAAAAGACCAATAGACGTAGTTGTTTTACCATCACTTTGTCCAGTAGCTGCTATAAATAGATTCTTTGACATGATTAAATTGTACAGTAAATGGAGGAATAGATGAATAGAGGGATGGAGGAATAGAAGTTAATAAAAAATTTATGTTTATTTGTTTAACTGTTTATAGTTTGCAAACGCAAACTTGTTTATTTGTTCTTGGATATATTTTTTCATTAAAATTAAACAATTAAACAGCAACGCAGTTGCCTAAACACATAAACAACTTTCTAATGATTTGGATTTAAGTTATTTAATGATTAATTTGAATTTTGGGCTTTGTATTTTGGATTTACTATCTTTGATATTTTATTCATAAGGTACTGTGCGAGAAGCTTTGAATAAGATATTATTAAGGTATGGAAAAAGAATTCTATTATATACTTTCATATCAAAAAAAAGGCGAAATGAAATATATCGGTCACTTAGACCTACAGAACTTTTGGCAAAAGGTTGCTAGGATGGCGGACTTGCCTCTTGCTTACACTCAAGGTTTTAGCAAAAAAATGAGACTTAATCTTATTCAGCCGTTACCTTTAGGCATGGAAGGTCTTAACGAGTATCTGCATATAACGATGACTAGTGAAATGGATCCTGCAAATATATTGAAAGCTATTTCAGATAAACAACAAAACAAACTTATTATTAAAAAAATAGTTAAAGTTAAGTATCCTTCTAAGTGGTTCAGTAAGCATTTATTTGCAGTTGTTTATCGTGTAATAGCAGGTGA
>JBAXBT010000062.1:0-7201 GCA_037141875.1 Candidatus Riflemargulisbacteria bacterium | reverse complement strand
TTGCGAAGAAAAAAACCATGACCATGATGAGTGTCCTATGCTGCATTTTGATAAATTGAATAACGCTGACATAATATATAAATATAAAAAATCTAAATAATATAGATAATTTTTTGAAAGGAAAAAAATAAAAAAAATAAACTGGAGTTAATATTTAATCTAAAATGATAATAATGCATGTTTTATTAAGGATGATTTGGGAACAGAGCCAATGGGGGATTTATAAAATCGAATAGACTAATTTTATGAAAATAATTTATATTGACACCTTGAGATTTTGTGATTGATTTCTAATTAATGAATTTTTTAAAATCAACCACTACAATTTTTATGTGAATATTGATTTATTGAAGAATATTTTTGTTACCTACCCCTATTATAGTGAGCTGTATTAAATGATTTATGTTTTTATAAACCATTTGTTTAATTATAAATTTGGTGTTTTACTTGAAATTTCTCACTTTTGCTAACACCTTAAAATTATTTACCATGTCGGCATTTAAAATACTCATTGTTGATGACGAACCAGATATTTTAGAGTTCGTCCGTTATAATTTAAAAAAAGAAGGATACGACGTTTACACCGCCGAAAATGGAAAACTTGCGTTAAAACTGGCCAAAGAGGTTGTGCCTCACTTGGTTATATTGGATTTGATGATGCCAGGCATTGATGGATTCCAAGTATTAAAATCAATTCGTGACAATGAAGCCACCTCCCATCTTCCTGTGCTTACTCTATCCGCAAAACATATCACAAAAGAAGAACTCAACTTCTTGAAAAGTAATCATGTTCAGCAGCTTATTCAGAAGGGCAATGTGAATCTCGATGAGCTGTTGGGAGCAGTAGCGAATATACTAACTCAGAACACAGAAGAATTAAAACAGCCTCAACCTGAATTTAAGCCAATTGTAGGAAAACCAGTTGTACTAATCGTAGAAGACAATCCAGACAATATGAAATCGTCTAAGGCAATCCTTTCTGATAATTTCACTGTATTGGAAGCAGTAAATGGAATTGAAGGCATTGAAATGGCTTTAAAATTCAAGCCAAATCTTATCTTAATGGATATTGCACTTCCAATAATGGATGGCATTGAAGCTTTTAAAAAGATAAGAAATAACCCTGAATTGCAACATATCAAGGTTATTGCTCTTACGGCAAGCGCAATGACCCAGGACAGAGAAACTGTTCTTGCTCACGGTTTTGATGCGTTTATACCTAAACCTATCGATGAACAAGAATTCTTTAACACAATAAATAGGACACTTTATGGAAAATAATATAATTAAATTTTTAGTCATTGATGACATTCAAGATAACCTGGTTACTTTGACTGCCTTAATTAAAGACATATTCCCTGAAGCAATCATAATAACCGCAATAAATGGGAAAAAAGGACTTGAATTAGCACTTAATGAAGATCCTGATGTTATCCTTCTAGATATTATTATGCCAGAAATGGATGGTTACACTGTGTGCCAGAAACTGAAAGCCGATGCTAAGCTCCGTGACATACCTGTCATTTTTGTAACAGCCCTTAATGATCCCAGAGAAAGTCGGCTACGTGCCTTGGAGTGTGGTGGGGAGGCATTCCTATCCAAACCGATTGACGAGATCGAACTTACTGCCCAAATTCATTCCATGCTTAAGATTAGAAAAGCCAATATTAAAAACCGTGAGGAAAAAGAAAAACTTGCTGAATTAGTAGATAAAAAAACCAAAGAACTAAGTAAGACCTATCTAAGTACTTTAAACTTGCTGGAAGACTTAAAGACAGAGAACGAATCTAGGATTAAGAGCGAGGAAAGATTTCGCTCTTTACTAAGGAACCTAGAAACCGGAATAGTTGTTCATGCACCCGATACTTCTATTGTCCTGAGTAATCTACGCGCATGCGAATTATTAAAATTAACCAACGACCAGCTAAGTGGCAAACAGTCAATTAATTCTTCATGGAACTTCGTAACCGAAGACAATAAACCTTTGCCCTTAGAGGAATATCCTGTTAAACGTGTTATAACAAGCAAGAAATCAATAAAAAACCAAATACTTGGGATTTGTCGCCAAAATAAAAATGACACTTTTTGGGTTGAGGTTGATGGGTTACCTGTATTTGATAACAACGGTGACCTCTCCGAAATAGTAATCAGTTTCGTCGACATCACTGACCGCAAAGAGTCAGAGGAATCTCGAACATTTAGCATGGAAATACTTAAGAAACTAAACGACAACAATACCATGAATAATTCAATTCAACAGGTGCTTGTTTTATTAAAAAAATACACTGACACTGATGCTATTGGTATTAGAATTCAAGAAGGTGAAGACTTTCCATATTATGAACAATCCGGATTTCCCGAGGATTTCTTACGCAGCGAAAACTCGCTAATCATACATAACACTGACGGTAGTATCTGCAGAAATACAGATGGTACTGCTTGTCTAACATGTACTTGCGGTCTGGTGATTTCAGGAACAGCGGATTTAACTAATCCACTTTTTTCAAAAAATGGGAGTTTCTGGACCAATGATTCATTCCCAATTCTAGATATCCCACTTGCCAATGACCCCAGATATAATCCTCGCACTACCTGTATCCACAAAGGATATGCCTCCATTGCCTTAGTCCCAATTAAGACCAACAATAAAATTATCGGGCTCATTCAAGTCAATGATAAACGAAAAGGACAACTTTCTCTTAGGAAAATTGAATTCCTTGAAACAATCGCATTACATATCGGCTCATTTATTATCCGCAAAAAAACAGAAAAAATTCTACAAAAATATACTGCTAAGCTAGAGCAAAGCAACAAAGAATTAGCTGATTTTGTCTACATTGCTTCTCATGACCTTAAGGAACCATTAAGGGGCATTAGTAACTGCGCTTCTTTCATTCAAATGGATCACCCTAAATTAGAGGAAATAATCAAAAAAGAACTTAATCATATTATAGAACTAGCAGAAAGATTGGATATTTTTATTAATGAACTTCTTGCTTTCTCTAAAATTGGCAATACTGATATTCCTTTCGCCGACTGTCTAATCAAAGAAATAGTTGAAGATTCCATAGAAAACATCCGCTCCTGTGGGTTCTATACTAACGCAGAAATAATTATTAAAGATTTTCCAGATACCGCCATTCTATGTAATAGAGAAAGACTCAAATACGTATATCAAAACCTTATTACTAACGGATTAAAATATAACACCAAGACACATAAACGTATCGAAATAGGTAGTTTCTATGAAAATAATCAAAATGTATATTATGTGTATGATAACGGCATCGGAATAGAAGAAACCCATCATGAGATTATTTTTCAGATATTTAAAAGGCTCCATCCCAAGGACGAGTTCACTGGTGGAACTGGTGTTGGACTAGCTATTGTTAAAAAGGTAATCCTCCAACATCATGGTGATATTTGGTTGAAGTCTATGCCAAATCAGGGAACAACCTTTTATTTTACACTAAACATCAACAAGGATGAGCAAGAAAAAACTTAACAATAGAAGTAACTATTCCTGAAATTACTATATAGAATAATCTGGTATTGCTTTACGTTTCTTAGACTTATCTACTAAATCTTGCAAAGTAACATTATCTACTATATCTGAAACAGCTTTTGTTGTCTTTTGCCAAACAGATCGTAACACACAATGATCTACATCCTTACAATCCTTATAGCAATTATCAACACACGAAATAGGCTCAATAGGTCCATCGATATGACGAACAACATCCCCTAAGACTATTTGCGAAGGCGCTGTATCTAAATAATAACCACCGTTCTTTCCACGCTTACTCTTAACAAACCCACCCTTTTGTAATTCAGCCATAACGGCCTCTAAAAACTTATGTGGTATATCAAGCTCGCTGGATAACTCTTGTAGTCTTACTACATCTTTCACTCCATATAAAACAGCTAAATGTAGCAAAGCCTTTAAAGCATAATCACCTTTATACGATATCTTCATAACAACACCCTTTCTACTGCTACTGACGCCATAAGAGACGCACAAGCTATTACTCTTGGCGCAAGAGGTGGATTATCCTGTCCTACTTCTGTAACACCATCGCCTACTAAATATAGATTCTCGCTTAGTTGCCTAACTTTTATAACTTCGCCTACTACTCCTGACATTCCATTCCCAGAAATAAGTAGCTTGCCAGAATTACCAAAACTTTCTAAAAGCAATATTTTAGACTCAACTTTGTCAAATGCCTCAAACAAAATATCGCTATCAGAAAAATACTCTTTTATATTCTCTTTATTAAGTTTAATTTGTGCTAACTTAACTTGAACGTCAGGATTAATTTGCTGTAATCTCTTTGCAGTAACCTCTACCTTTGATTGCCCTACCTCATCATAATAATAGTTCTGTCTATTCAGATTACTAGCATCTATATAATCAATATCCACTATTTCAAAATCAACAAATCCAGTTCGTACTAAAGCATGCGCAATATTAGAACCCAAACCACCAACACCAGCTATGCCAATCTTAGTCCTTTGGATTTTACCCAACTGTTCTACTGTTAAGTAACGCAATAATCCTTCTTCAAACAAATTTCTCAAGATATCTCCTTTTTTTACGAACTTACGAGGTTACGCTTTTACGAGGTCACGTATCTTCGTCTCTTCGTAGCTTCGTTATTCCTTTCACTGCGAGCGAAGCGAGCTATCCGCCTCCTACAAACCTAACTATCTCTATGCTATCATTTTCCTGCAAAATTGTTGTCTCCCATAACTCTTTTCCAATTATTTTCAAATTATGTTCCACAACTACTGCTTCTGGTTTAATAGCAAATACATCTAAAAGTCCCTTGATAGAAATCTCTACTTCTACTGAATGAACTTCACCATTTACCTTTATATTCATGCATTTACTTCCTCTTGAAACAACCAAGTAGACAGGTATCTTTCTCCAGAATCCGGAAGAAGAACCACGATAGTTTTACCTTTATATTCAGGTCTTTTCCCTACCTCTAATGCTGCACTTAATGCGGCTCCACTTGAAATCCCTACCAAAATTCCATCAAGTTTAGCCAACTTTCTAGCTGCTTCTCCTGCTTCAGAAGAAGAAACTTGAACTATTTCATCAACCACTGCTTTATTAAACACTCCTGGAATAAACCCTGCACCAATACCTTGGATTTTATGTGGTCCAGGTTGTCCTCCAGAAAGCACAGGTGATTCTTTTGGTTCAACAGCAATTATTTTAACATCAGGGTTTCTTTTCTTTAAGACCTCTCCAACACCAGAAATTGTTCCACCAGTTCCAACTCCAGCAATAAAAACATCAACATCCCCATCTGTATCTTTCCAGATTTCTTCTGCTGTTGTTCTTCGATGAATTTCTGGATTAGCTGGATTATTAAACTGTTGAAGAACTAAACTATTTGGAATACTTTTATTCAACTCTTCAGCTTTAGCAACAGCTCCATTCATCCCTTTCGAACCTTCAGTAAGTACGAGTTCCGCACCAAATATTTTAAGCAACTGTCTACGCTCTAAACTCATTGTTTCAGGCATAGTAAGTATTAGCCTATATCCTCTTGATGCAGCTACAAAAGCTAAAGCGATACCGGTATTACCACTTGTTGGTTCAATTAACACAGTATCTTTATTAATTAGTCCTTTATTCTCAGCATCTTCAATCATTGCAACACCAATACGATCTTTCACACAAGAAAGCGCATTAAAAGACTCTAATTTTACTAAGATAGTAGCTTCGAGCCCTTGAGCCATTTTATTCAACTTAACTAATGGAGTATTACCGATGGTCTCAGCGATATTATTGTAGATTTTACTCATGACATTTTCCTTTCTCTTTAACTATCACAGAATACCCCCTACCAAATGAGGCAGGGGCTTATTCGAAGTATAGTTATATTTGTTCTAAGGCCTGTTCTATATCAGCTATAATATCATCAATATGTTCGATACCTATTGATAACCTTACGTAGTCCTGTGAAACACCTGTAGCCAACTGTTCTTTTTCTGACAATTGTTGGTGCGTTGTGCTTGCAGGATGAATAGCTAAAGTTTTTGCATCCCCAACATTAGCAAGATGAGAAATAAGCTTTATTGAATCAATAAATTTCTTACCTGACTCTAGTCCACCTTTAACACCAAAGCCAAGAATAGCACCAGCACCTTTAGGTAAATACTTCTTCACTTTAGCTTTCTCTGGACTAGAACTGAGCCCAGGATAATTAACCCAAGCTACTTTTTTGTGTGACTGTAAATATTCAGCAACTTTTAATGCATTCTCGGAATGTCTAACAATTCTTAAATGAAGTGTTTCCAGCCCTTGAATGAACTGAAAAGAGTTAAATGGTGAAAGAGCTGGACCTAGATCTCTTAATAGAACCACCCTTGCTTTTATAATATAAGCAATGTTTCCCATAGGCTTTAACGCTTCTACAAAATTAATCCCATGGTAGCTAGGATCTGGATCTGCAATCAATGGAAACTTATTAACTCCATTTTCTTTAACAGTCCAATCAAACTTTCCTGAATCAACTATAAGCCCACCAAGAGATGTCCCATGTCCACCAATAAATTTTGTTGCAGAATACACAATAATATCAACTCCAAAATCAAAAGGACGAAGCAAATAAGGTGTTACTGTATTATCTAAAATAAACGGTAAATTATTAGCATGTGCTATCTTGGCAATAGCTTCTAAATCCGTAACATTATTCTTTGGATTACCAATACTCTCAGCATAAATTGCTTTTGTCTTTGGTGTAATAGCAGCTGATATTTTGGATAGATCTGAAGAATCAACGAAGGTAACTTTAATCCCTAATTTTGGTAAGGTGTAATGAAATAAATTATATGTTCCACCATATAGATTATCTAAAGAAACTATTTCGTCTCCTGCTTTTGCTATATTAAGTATTGCTAAAGTTATTGCAGATGAACCAGAAGCAACTGCTAAAGCACCTACGCCTCCATCCAATTGAGCTACTCTCTTTTCGAAAACATCAGAAGTAGGATTCATTAATCTAGTATAAATATTTCCAAACTCCTTTAATCCAAACAGATTTGCTGCGTGTTCTGTACTTTTAAACTGATATGATGTTGTCTGATAAATAGGAACGGCTCTTGAACCTGTCGTTGGATCTGGTTCTTGTCCCCCGTGTATTAAAATTGTCTCTAGTTTCAATTGCTTCTCTTTTGTCATTTTATT
>JBAXBT010000061.1:0-7206 GCA_037141875.1 Candidatus Riflemargulisbacteria bacterium | reverse complement strand
AGTAATGTTGGGTCTTAAGGAAAAAGATGGAGATATTCGTAAAATGCTAGGAATCGGTGTTAATCGACAATTTAATTCGGTTGTGTTAAAAAAAAACTGAATAATCTCTCTTCCGAGTATGAAAATGAACTAGATCTTGTTTCTGATAACCTTAGAATAATACTTTCTTTAGCTGAAATCCAAGATGTAAGTTTTAATGAGATATATAATAAAGCAACCAGGCTTCGTGAAGTATATGATAGAACGCCGTCAATTTGGCCATTATATGGGTTTATGCTTTCAACTTATGGTATTCGCTTCCATCCTATTCTAGGTAGGATGGAGTTTCACTCTGGTGGTGATATCCCAGGATATATTGGAGCTCCAATAAAAGCCGCAGCTTCAGGTAGAGTTGTCAGTGCAGGATGGAATGGTGGCTATGGGCAGATGGTATTGATTGATCATGGAAATGGGTTTAAGACAGCTTATGCGCATCTAAGTAAGTATGTAGTGCGACCAGGCAATGAAGTAGTCAAAGGACAAATAATAGCTTATTGTGGCTCAACCGGCTTAAGTACAGGTCCTCATTTACACTATGAAGTAAGATATAAGAATAGGCCTATTAATCCTGCTCCATTTTTGGATCTTAGTATTTTTAAAATAGAATCTCTGTTTAATAGATTAGGTTAGTTTTTTTTATTCCTTTATTGGAATAAAATTATTTAACGATTAAATTTTCGGATCCTACAAAATTTTCAATTTGTGGGATGCCTTGGATGTTTACCCAATATTCTTCAGTAAGTTTTATTTTATATCCATCCACGACAATTGCTACAGGTATTTTCCCAGAAAGTTCTTGTAGTAAGCTTTTAAGTTTTGGAATGTTTTGAACATCTGGAGTAATTTCTATTGAGTTTACTTTGTTTTTGGCTGAATCAAAGTCAGTGACTTCTTCAACAATCATTTGTAGTTGATCATTGCGATTGTTGATTTTGCCTTTAATAAGATAGATAGTATCTTCTTGGATGAGATGACCAATTTTGTCATAGATATATGGGAAGATAACACAAGGTATTTTACCACTCATGTCTTCTATTTCTCCCGTAAGCATAGTTTTTTTAGCCTTAGTTAATTTCCTTTTTAAGTTAGAAATCATTGCTAGTATAGAAACTTCTTTTTCTTCTATTTCTTTTGTGTTTTGGTTTTCAATCTCTAATTCATCTTCTTGTGGAATATAATCTTTAATTTGCTGAAGTTTTCTTTTTTTTATGTAATCTGCATATTCGCTTAATGGATGCCCACTAATGTATATTCCAAGAATATCTTTTTCCAGTCTAAGTAGTTCAAGGTGAGAGAATTCTTCGTCTCCAAGAGCTTGGTCTTTTCTTATTACATGTTTTTGGTCACCACTAAATAGATTCAATTGACCTTTTTCTTTTTCTTTTTGAATTTTGGATGCTTCCGAAATTGTTTGGTCTAATATTTGTAAAAGTGATTTTCTTTTTCCAATAGCATCAAAACAGCCAGCCTGAATAAGACTTTCGACAACTCTTTTATTGCAAAGTCGTAGGTCAACTCTGGTGCAAAAATCTATTAAGGAATGGAAGATTCCTTCCTTTTCTCTGCAGTCAATAATGGATAAAATAGCATTTTCTCCTACATTTTTTATAGCATTTAATCCAAATAAAATGTTGCTTGATTTTATAGAAAAGTCTAACTGACTTTCATTAATATCAGGTGGCAATATTTCTATGCTCATATTTCTTGTTTCATTGATGTATAGTGAAACTTTGTCTGTGTTGCCCATACTGCTAGAGATAAGAGCCGCCATATATTCAACAGGGTAGTGCGTTTTTAGGTAAGCTGTTTGATAGGTAATAAAGGCATAAGCGGCACTATGTGATTTATTGAATCCATATTCAGCAAATTTTGCCATCATATCAAAGATCTCAGAGGATTTTTTCTTATCGAAACCCTTTTCAACAGCACCTTGAGTAAAGTCTAACTTTAGTTTATCCATAGCATCTTGGTCCTTTTTGCCCATGGCTTTTCTTAGGATGTCAGCTTTTCCCATAGAAAATCCTCCTAAAAATGAGGATATTTGCATTACTTGTTCTTGATAGAGAATGGTTCCATAAGTGTCTTTTAGGATAGGTTCTAACTCTGGTAATGGGTAGCTTATTTTTTGTCTTCCATGTTTTCTGTTGACGAAATCTTTGTCCATCCCACTTCCCAATGGTCCAGGTCTATAAAGAGCCAGAAGAGCGATTATGTCCTCAAATACGTTAGGTTGAAGCGATTTGAGAAGCGCTTGCATTCCGCTGCTTTCAAGTTGAAAAATACCAATAGATTGTCCTCTGATTAAAGTGTTGTAAGTTTCTTGATCAACTAGAGGTAACTCATCAATATTAATGGTTATTCCTTTTGTTTCTTTTATAAGTTTAATAGTTTTAGCAATCATCGTAAGGTTTCGTAGTCCCAAGAAGTCCATTTTTAACAGTCCAATTTTTTCAACGTCATCTTTAGGGAACATTGTGACCAATTGGCCATCTTTTTCTATCAAGGGGACATCTTCCATTAGAGGGTGCTTAGAGATAACTACACCTGCAGCGTGTATTCCAGTATGTCTTGCTATTCCTTCTAGTTTTATTGCCATATCAATTACTTCCTTGATGTCTTCTCTGCTTTCATATATTTGTCTAAGTTCTTTATTTTCCTTTAATGCACCACTGATGGTAGCACCAATGCTTGGAATTAGTTTAGCTACTTTATCAATGTCAGTAAGTGGTACATTTAGAACACGTCCGACGTCTCTTATTGCTAATCGAGCTGCCATTCTTCCAAAGGTAGTAATTTGTGCGACATGGTCATTCCCGTATTTTTGTTTAGTGTAATCAATTACTTTTTGTCTATTATCTATACAAAAATCTATATCGATATCTGGCATACTTATTCTTTCAGGATTGAGAAATCTTTCAAAAAGCAAATCAAATTGAAGAGGGTTTATGTTAGTTATTCGAAGCGAATAGGCAATAATGCTTCCAGCCGCACTGCCTCGACCAGGTCCTACAGAAATTCCGGTGTTTTTTGCATAGGATATCAAATCACTAACAATTAGGAAATAAGAATCAAAACACATTTTATTAATCATTTCCAGTTCATAATCAAATCTTTTTTGGATTGTTTCGTCTATGGTTTTATACCTTTTATTAAGTCCTTCCCATGCAAGTTCTTTAAGATAAGAGGCTTCAGTATGTCCTTTTGGTACAGTAAATTCAGGTAGGATATGTTGATCTAGCGCAATTGTAAGATCGCACTTTTCAAGTATTTTCAGGGAGTTACTGATTGCCTCTGGTGCATAAGAAAAAAGTTGAGACATTTCTTCAGTTGATTTTAGGTAGAATTCTTGTGTAGAGAATTGCATTCTATCTTTATCGTCTAAGGTTTTACCTGTTTGAATAGCTAGTAAGGCGTCTTGGGTGCGTGCGTCTTCTTTATTTATATAATGGGAATCATTAGTTGCAATTAATGGAATATTTAAGGTAGCTGCAAGTTTTAGTAGTTGGGCATTAATTATTTGTTGTTCTGGAATGTTGTGGTCTTGGATTTCAATATATAAGTCTTCGCCAAACAGTTTGTGAAGTTTTTTTGCAGAAGATTCTGCTTCTTTTATATTGTTTTGTAAAATATTTTCGCAAATGATTCCTTTCATGCATCCGCTTAAACAAATTATTCCTTCACTATATTTTTCGAGAAGTTCCCAGTCAATCCTAGGTTTATAATATAGACCTTCAATGTATGCTAGAGAAACTAATTTAAGGAGATTTTTATATCCTTTAATATTTTTAGCAAGTAGGGTTAGGTGGTTGGAACTTTTATCAGAGATAGGGTCTTTGTCATGTCTTGTTCTTTTTGCTAAATATAGTTCGCATCCGATAATTGGTTTTATTCCTTCTTTAATAGCTGTTTTATAAAATTCAATAGTGCCGTGCATATTCCCATGATCAGTTAGCGCTATTCCTGGCATACCAAGTTCTTTTACTTTTTTGACCATATCTTTTATCTTGATAGCACCATCAAGCAGACTATATTCACTGTGAACATGTAGGTGTACGAAATTCATGTAAGTTATTATAACGTATTTTCAGTTATTTCGATAAATATTTGGAGATAACTTCTTCCCATTCATCAAGGTCTACAGGTTTGTTTAGAATTTCAGTACATCCAGACTCAAATCCTTGCTTTTTATTGTCAGCATTGGCGTACCCTGTATGTCCTACTATTATTGTATTGGGAAGGGTTTTTTTGATGGTTTTTGTAGCTTCCCATCCATTTATTCCAGGTAGTTTGTAGTCCATTATAATAAGGTCAGGTAATATTTGAAGTGCCGTAGCAACACCTTCTTCTCCACTAGAAGCTTCAATTATGCGAATATCTTCTTCCTCAAAGGCTACTTTTATTATCCAGCGTATTGATGATTCATCATCAATAATTAAAAGAGTTTTAGTCATTAATCAAATTTTACCCTTACCATTTTGGTGCCGTCAACATAGTCTTCTATTATTGGGTTGGTTATTTCTTGAATGTCTTTTAAAATTTTGGATATTCTTTTGGATTCATTTATTATTTGTTCGTTTGTTTTTTGAAGTGTATCAATTTGACCTTTCATTTTAGCAGTACAATCTTTTTCAAGGGTTTGTAATATTTTATTTGATAGTTGTGCTCCCATGGTTATAGATGCTACGGGGTTATTTATTTCATGATTAAGAGCTACTCCCATTCTGCTAACCGAAAGTATTTGTTCTTGTTTTAATTGTTCTTGTTGGCTTCTTTTTAAATCTGTTACCATTTTGTTGAAAGCAGTTGCTAGTTCGTAAAATTCGTTTTGTTCTTTGATAATAATTTCATAACTTAAGTCTCCATCTCCAACTGTTTTAGCACCTTTTTGCAGTTTTTTTATTGGAGCGTCAATAGTTTTCATATAGGCAAAAGCAATTATTAGAAAGACGATAATTGCAATTATTGTAAAAAAGAAAGAGTTGTATTGTGCTTTTTGAATGCCGGAGAATGCAAATTTTTCTGGTTGTCTTACCAAGATATTAAGCCCAGTTAGCTCATTTTTGCCTACCACTTCAAAGAAGTTCCCTTTATTAAGTTCACTTTTTAGACTTTCTGATGATTCTGTAGAATATAGTTTTTCATAATTATTATCTAGAATTAGTATTTCTCCATCAGGGTCGAATGCGAATCTGTTAATTCTAGTGAATAAACCAAGAGGTTTATAGAAAGCAATAACGTAATATACGATTTCGTCGTTGTTATTTTTTATAATTTTTGTTATTTCTATTAAATTATTTGTTTGATTGAAAGAATAGCAATAACCTTCCTTTGATGCGTCTTCTACATAATGTCGATAAGAAGCAGTATTTTCAGGAGTATTGAAGTTAAAGTTTACATGTTCTCTTGTTACTTCTAATAAAGGGATACTTTCTTTGCTTAGAATTAGTACTTTTTCTAAATTTTGTATTTGTAGCATATCATTATAAAGAGTTATGCCTATATAGTAAATTTGATTAGATGTGTCATATTTATTGAAATAGTTAGAAAAAGAAGAGTATAGCTCATTGTAGGTTTGTTCGAATTCATTATTTATTTCATTAATTATTGATACGAATAAAATACTTTTTGTGTTTTTAAGTTCAGTATGGATAATATAAATAGTAGCATAGTTTACTAATTCTAATGAAACTACTATAAGGATTGTAATTGAGATCATCATTCTGGTAACAATTTTTTGCTTAATGATTCGATATGGCTTTTCATAATATTCCAGGGTGTTAATGTCGGCAGTTAACATAAGTAATACGAAGAAAAGTGAACTAAATGAGATTGCTGAAGAAAAAACAAAATAGTAATCCATTAGCATTGTAGTCGTTCCTAGTAAGATTATGTTTCCAATAAAAAAGAATAGTAAGTATTTTGAAGAAGAAAAAAAGTACGCTTCAATAACTTCATGGTCAGTAAGCTTTCTTATTTTTCTAAAAACAATAAGTAGAGCACAAAATCCAATAGCTATCCAAATGGCTTTTATTCCAAAAACCAGAGTGTAATTAGAGATAATTGGGAAAAATCCGTCTAAGAAATTAGTTTTTAACCAAAAATAACTTAAGGGTGTAGCTATTAATATAAAGCTAAAAAACAGTTTCTTTATTATCGGACGGTTAAATAGTGCAAAACTTATTAAGGTGAATATTGAGAAAAGGTAGGCAAAAGAAAGTGCTCCTTGAAAAGGGTAAATGTCCCATGGAAGAATATTTGTTGAAGAAATTAATCTTATAATTCCATCAAGAATAAATATTGGAATTAATGATAATATGAAGACTGATAATCTTAATTTGAATGGAAGAGTTGGGTTTTCGTCTATTGTCTCGTCAAATACAGTGAAGTTTCTGAAGTTTTTGATTATAAGTATTCCGTAATTAAAGAGTAAAAATAGGATAAACCCACTAAATACCATTGCTAAGTTAAAAGAAAATGAAATCATATTTATATTTTATATGAAAACAGCACGTATATAAATAGCTATTCTAATATTCCTGATTTTAATGAATTAAAAAATACAGTGTAATCATTGCCTGCATTCCATGCAAAGATACCATCCATTTTATTGTCAAGACATGCTCTGATTTGATCTTGGATATATTTTTCGTTGAAGTTAGGTGACATGTAATTAAAGGCTTGTATCCATGGAACTACTTTGACATAGTATTGATCTTTAGTATTGGAATTTGTAAATTTTTTACATCCTTTATCCATAAATAGATATGGATTCTCTCCAGGCTTTGCGATGCCATCAAATCCAGGATTAAAATGAGATGGATATAGCATAGGGCAGATGACATCAGCGTATCTCATAAATGTAAGAGTGTACTGTCCTATGATACTGTTTGTTTGAGGATTATCCCAAAGCACAATGCCAAAGATATCTGCAGAAAAAGAGATATTCTTTTTATCTGTAATTTTTACTATTTCTTTTAAATAGTTATCAACAGCTTTATATCTTTTTTGTTTAAGTTTGTTATGTTTAGCAATAATGTTACTAACATCTCCGTCACTTGGGAATCTTATATAGTCGAGCTGAATATCATCAGCGCCGGCAGCTATCGCTAATTCAACTAACTTTTTGTAATAGTTTAGTGCATCTTGAGAGAATAAATCAACCCATTG
>JBAXBT010000060.1:0-7209 GCA_037141875.1 Candidatus Riflemargulisbacteria bacterium | reverse complement strand
ATAAAATATCTATACTCTGTATTTACTCCAGAAAGAGTTACCGCCTGATCTAGCATTGCTTGCATTGGACCAACATCCGGATTAGTCGTCAATGTAGAATACATAACTTTTAAGTTTTGATTATCAGTTGCCTTAAAATAAAAAGTGAAATCACTAGTAATTACTTCTGGTACCCAGTTCGTCGCAATGGTAGACCATCCACCCCCAATACGCCGCCCCCATGGTGGCGGGAAAGTAAAATCAGTTGTAACAAAATTTGGAGAAACTGAGTCAACTATTAATTTATACATCAAGTTTACTTCTCCCCAATTACCTGCTCTGTCTACCGGCTGCACATATAAAAAGTATATACCTCCTTGTACATCAAGAGTTATCTGCGTTTTTAGACCATTATCACTCTGATAATTAAGACTAGCATAGGTTAAAGCTGCAGCATTGCGATATAAAATGTTTTTGGTTAAAAGATAGTAAAATCTTTCAACTCCCGCTATCGAACGATCACCCTGTGCGTTTTCATCTCTAACTGCATCGAATACAGTAGTAATCTGTCCTGTATTTTTTGTTAATAATACAGGGGTCACTTGTGACGGATATTCATATAAGGCATAAGGCGCTATGTTGTCCCAACTAATTATCATAAATAAAACACTGGATGTATTCCCAGCATTATCTTCTAAATAACCATACACGTAGTTAATCGTCTGTCCTAACTCCAGCTCGCTTATATTCCAAGTAACACGGGAGGTTGTTATTGTTTTTTCAATACATGCACCTACCTCTGCACCCATACCTTTTTGTATTCTGTACCCAACCTTATTAAATCTGGAGGAGTTACTCTCAGCCTCTCCTGGATCGCTAAACTGTACGTTAACTGTCTGGAACCATTCCTTATTACCCTCCGTGGTAAATCCAATATTTAAATATGAAGGGAATACTGAAGTACTTAAGTTGAACGTTGGAGGTAAGTCATCCTTAAACATTCTAAAAAGAAAGCTATTTGTAATGGCAACTTCGCTATTGTTGAAAGAAACATAAATATCATTAGTGCCCTGAGATAGATAGTCCCATAAAATGGTAAAAGTAGGACCATAATTAACTGTATTAATCCCTTGCCCTAAACTACGCCACGTTATAGGTTGACCATTTGCGGACACACCATATTGTATTGTGTCCAACGTTGTCCTTCCTGATATATCTTGAAACGAAACTCTCACATTGCTAACAATATTATTTGTTGATCTTTGCCATGAATTATACAAAGAAGGCGCATACGCCGTATAGTTATAGGTCAAGGAAGGCTCCAGCCTATAAACAGAAAATAATGTGTCTAAAGTAGCAACATTTCCCGCATTATCTTTAATGACAACCCAAACATTACTAGTGCCATTTAGGAAAACTTCTGGACCAATAGCCCACGGTGAACTAAAAGGATATACTTGTCTAGACCTTTCAGAAGTACAACCAGTTTCACTATTTATACTTACAAAACAAAATACCTCTGAAACACCTGATGGCCCGACATCGACAAAGTTAATTGTCACACGATTAATCATGTCTGGATACGCCCTATAAGAACCGTACCATTCACCATAATATGTCTTATTATCAACACTGTTGCCTCCTAATTCAATTCGTGGATTATGATTATCCACCTTCACAAAAAAGGCTAAGGCATTTATAAAGTTTTTGGCATTATCCGTAACCATTATATAAATATCATTAGTCCCTTCTACCAAAGAACCAATGTCTATTGACCAAGTCGGAACATATACACCACTCGTAACTACATTAGAGGAAAGAACATGGACTATGCCATTTACTGAAACACGATAAGCAACGCTCGCTATACCTGCCCCACCAACATCAAATATAGTAAGACTAATATCATCTAACCAACTATTATATATCTGACTTGAATACCAACCGTTATAATTATTTTGCACTGTGCTACCAAGAGTATAATTAGGTGTCTGAGTATCCTTTCTGATTTTAGTAACCATATATGCATTCAAGGTGTTTCCAGCAACATCATTTGCTGAAACCCAAACTTCAGTGATGCCTTCAGTAACTAGGTCCCATGGTAAAGTCCAAGATAATATCTGGGAGATTGGGGTGGTAGCGTTGATTGTAACCTCGACTACATAAGAGACTGTACCCTGTTTTAATGTATATCCGGCCCAACTTATGCCAGAACCAGGCTGAGGGTCATTAAAGGTAACAATAGTTCCAATGTTGGTTCCCAACCAATCTGGGGTAGTATTGTACCAAAGCTCATCAAGCCATCCGGCATCCTTGGTGTTGACGTTTGGAATGGTCGTATCTTTACGAATGGTAAAAACACGATTGATTGTTGAGTTACCTGCTATATCTATCACCTGGATAAACACATCGCTTGTACCTTCTCTAAGGCCGTTAAAATCAATTGATTTTGTTACATAACCAATAGTTCCTGTATTAAGATTCAACGTAGCAACTAACTGCCATGCATCAGCTGAAAAGTTCTCTGTAACTAGTTGATAATTTACCGTTCCTAATCCTGATTGCCCGATGTCCTCAACGTTTACAGTAAAAGGATTTTCAACATATGTACCCCAGAGTCCAACCGAATTTGCCTTAAGAGTATCTAGTCTACTCAAATCCAAAGTAGTAGTAAAAATACTTTTTAATCTTAACAGTTGAACCGCAGTCATTTCCCCTACGATAGTGAGTACTCCCCTATTATTAATATTGCCTATAGAACTGATATAATAAGTAATATTATTATTGGTGCTTAAAAAAGAAACTAAATCTTCATTATTTGGATCTACTGAAGATACCCTTGAAGTCGGCTTATTAACTTTATACCATGAGTCTAGCTTGGTTTTAAGAGCTTCACTTACTGAAAAACTTGGCACACGCTCATCACGCTTAACTGTAAAAAGTTTATTACTAGTTACAAGCCAGCCAGCATTATCGCTAATCCTTACATAAATATCATTGATTCCATCTGGTATGTTTGACCAGTTCAATACTCCCCATGTAACAAACCTTTGTAATCCTGCTGTTTGTAGATTATTTGTTATCAGATACCAAATATTACTAATATTATTACTTACACTATACTCTATTCTATTAATATTAGAGCTACCTGTGTCTGTGAAAGTAATGCCATTTATTGTAATCAGAAAAGAAGGGATGTTTGGACCATACCAATTTGATGTAGCATATGTAGCAATAATACTATTACTTACATTTATTGATGGAGGGATAGTATCCTTAAAAATAGTCACTGCATAATTAGACGTATGGTTCAGAGCGCCATCCTCAGCATATATATAAATATCGTTTCTACCATTGTGTAACATATTCCAACTAATATTCATACTTGGATAAAAATACTGATTCCAATTCGTAGTCAATACATCATTACTGATTGCTACATCATCATACTTAGTAACACTATAGCTAACTATCTGTATGCAAGAACCCTGATTATCTGTAATACTAATAGGCGTGCTACTCAACCAACTTGGAGCTATCATATGCCAAGCAGCAAAATCTTTCCCAGTAGGATTAGCTGTAGAAAAAATAGGAGATATATTATCGTAATTAATAGTTAATATTCTATTAGAAGTAAGAACCCATCCGGCATTATCACTAACCACCACATATATCTCATTAACGCCATTAGTCAATGTCTCAACTCTTAAGTTTAAGTAATGTGAGTTATTATATGATAATAGTGGAACATTTTGATCCTTATACGGCGCTCCCCACAACCCACTGACTGAATCAAAATAATAGTTATATGTTAGCGTTTTTTGCGCGCCATTTTGTACATAGTACATATAGTCATCTATCAGAGATGCCCCACTATAGTTGTCAGATATAATTAGCGGTATTTGCCTTATCTTTCCTAAATTTGCGTCAAACCATGATTGATTATGCCAAGGATTTAGGTCGCTTTGTATAAAGGGAATATTGGGACCCAAAATTATATCAGGAGTAATGCTATCTTTCTTAATATAAAACAATAAATTACTTGTAAGGTTTCCTGCTCTATCATAAACATCCAAATATATATTATTAGTACCCTCTCTTAATACATCCCAAGTAACTCTCCAAGAACTGTTGAAAGTTACTGCTGGTGCAGACAAAGCAAGATTAAAGCTACTATAGCTCTGATCTTTATTATTAGATGTACTTATAAAAACACTTATAGTGGAAAGCATTGAGGACCCGTTATCATTAACTGTAATAACAAAGTTATTAAGAAAACTTGCATCCTTGGATGTACGAAACCAAATGCCGGTATAATTAAAGGTTATAGCGGTAAAAAAAGGTTTTTGGGTATCCTTCTTCAAGCTAAACACATAACTATTTTTTGTATTCCCTGCGTTATCATTAACGACCACATAAATATTATTTGTTCCTTCATCTAATGCATCAAAAGAAATCTTCATTTCAATATCTATAGAAGGCTGCTTAATATTTAGAGTCTCATTCTTAGTGACAAACAGAGTAGCAGTTACTATCCCCCAAGAATAGGCATCTATGAGAGAACCTCCATCATCTGTTATGGTAACCGCAACAGTAACAAATCCTCCGGCAAACTCTCTAAACCATGCATTAGTGCTAATAGATTGGGAACTTTTCATATTAACTGATGGAGAAATCATATCTTTCTTTATTGTGTTCAACATGGTTTCCAATTTATTGCCAGCACCGTCAAGTACCCTAATATAAATATCATTTGTACCATTTCTTAATAAATTCCAAGAAACAAGCCACTCTTGTGCAAACACAGCAGCAGAAACATTGTTAGATATATTGCTCCACAGAATAGCTGTTGCTGAATAGGTGGATATTCCATACTCTATACTTTTTAGTTTTGAATTCACTTGATTAGGGTCTGAAATATTTAAATTAAAAGTAACGATTCCAGATGGTAGCCTGTACCATGTATTAAAATCTTTTTCGACTATCCAACTTTTCACAGGAGGTTCAGTATCTTTCTTGATAATAAAATAAGAACCAGAATTAAAATTATAAGTTGTAATTCTGTTCCCAGCATGGTCTTTGGCCATAAAACTAATTGTTGTTATACCCTCTACTAATGCTTCTAAGAATGGCCGAGTAAACGTATAAGGGACAGTAACATTGAGAGTTCCTATCGCGAGGTTATCTGTTATTATTACATCGCTGTATTGGTCACTATAGTAAATCTCTTTTATCCCTGAATTTGCGTCTACTAAACTAATAGTTGTAATTTTGCTGTAGGAGCTGTCTACCTCAATTTGAGATATCTGGTCACCAGATATCCAATTATTTAAAATTAATTCATATTGACTGCTCCTTGTTATAGAAACAAAATTAGGACTTACTGTATCTTTCCAAATCTCACAAAGAATATCATTAGTGCTTTGATCAGCCCAGTCAGAAGCAGAAATAATTATCTCATTAACCCCTTCCGTTAAGGCACTCCAATCTATTGCCCAATTTGCTTGTGGGTATAATATTTTCCTGATTTCTTTTGTAAAATTATTGGTAGGCTTAACTGTTGCTATATAGCTTCCATTATTAGCGCTTACGAAATAATTGATTGTCAAAAGCCCTGCCCCTAAAACAGTCTCATACGCAAAAGCATTCAACTTATGGCTCTCGTCAACAGGCCACGAATTTTTCCAATTATAAAAAGGATCTACCCTTAAAATATTATTAGAAATGTTCGGTGGTCCATCATCTCTTTTAATAGAAAATATCAGTTCATTACTAATATTGCCAGCAAAATCGTTCATGGATATCCAAACATCGTTTACTCCGACAGTAGTCTGACTATTCCAACTGATACTCCAATTCTCTGTCACCTCAGATACTCCTGGAGTGTTGGTAATAAAAATTCTATTCCGTGAAACAATATTCCCATAAACTGAAATAATGAGTTCAATCTCTTTTATACCAGAAAGACCTTTTTCTCTGAAATCAACATCTATAGTTGATATCCAAGCTGTTGGCTCCGTCAAATACCAAACATCAAAAAGTGACATATCCATGTTATTAGAAATAACGGGAGCTTGAGCATCTTTACTTATTCTAAACAACAATGCAGAAACGGTAACGAGTCCAGCATGATCGTTAGCCCACAAATATATATCACTAATATTATCAGGAAGGTCTGCCCAATTCACACTAATTCCTACATAGTCATCTGAATCTACATCCACCATATAGTTCTTGGTAGGATCTGGCAAAGGCGCATTACTACAAGAAACAATATACCCTATTTGTGCAAGCTTAGAATAACCACTATCATGAAAAACAACATTCAAAGAATTAAGCATAAGCTGATTTTGCGTTGGACTATTATACCAACCCTCAGAGGTAAGACCTGTGTCTATAATTGTAATGGAAGGGGGAATGGTATCTTTTCTTATTCTTATATCAGTAGTTATATAAGAATAATTTCCTGCCAGATCATTAAGAGAAATTATCAGCTCTGTCTCACCATTACTTATTTGATCCCAAGTAAAACTAAACCTCTGATTGGTGCTAACTAAATAAAGAATATCCGTCGATCTATCTTCTGTTGAAATTTGACCTGAATCTCGATTCTTATAAATAAATTGTCCTTCTCTAATTCCAGATGAATCATCTCCGTCACTAAACGTAAATCTAGCTTTCAGAGAATCAAATGCCTCTTTATACCAAGTAGTCATATCGAATTCCTTTACTCCAGGAATTACGTTTGGAGAGGTCCTGTCCTGAAGAATATCAAGCTGTTTGTTTGTTGTAAGAATATTCCCAGCGGCATCCTTTAATACCACATATACTCTATTTCTTCCTTCTCTGATATCAAGCGAAGAAATAGTCCAAGGAGTAGTATAGCTTTTCGCTGCCCTGATATTAGCAGTGATATCCCTTGTTTTATTATTAGGAGAAGCATTTATTGCGATAAAATAAGAAATAGAAACTAGTCCAGAGGTAGCATCCATAAACGAAATATTTATGGTATTAAATTCATTATACGACACATTAAACCAAGCCAAATTATGCCACTGATATTTATCGTTTTCCAAAACCTCTAGATTCCTAGAAACTTTTGGCGACTCGGTATCCTTTTTAATATAAAGGTTGTTAACAATTGATGTTGTTATATTATAGGCATTATCTTCTATCCTTAAATAAACATTATTTGTACCTTCTAGCAAAATATTCCAAGAAATATTTATT
>JBAXBT010000059.1:0-7361 GCA_037141875.1 Candidatus Riflemargulisbacteria bacterium | reverse complement strand
TTCCTAGTGAGCTTTTAAATAGCCTTTATCAAAAAAATGATCTAGTTCATATTAATCTTTTAAGACACGCTATTTTATTTGATCAGCAAAACGATGAATATGAGTTTAATATTTTAGAGAATTATTATATTGGTAATTATTCTCAGTTTGTTAAAGACTTTAATAAAACATTCCCTAATTTAAATTCTGCTGATAATCAACTTCGTTTTTTTTATTTAGCTTCAAAATTCAGATTGGCTGAATATTCAGAATTGAAGGATATTATCCCTAATATTAATCCTGAAACGCTTTCATTAGAAAACTGGAGAGATTTTCAGAGAATAAAAGCGGTTAGTTATTATTGGGAAAGTAATGTGAGGGCACTTAATAATTCTGTTGCCAAGGTAGCAACAGACAATCGAACTAATCAGGTTTTGCTGGAGTATGTTAATAAGGTTTATCAATTACAGCTTGCAGGGCAAGGAGCATTAACAACTTCTGGGGATGTTGATGTTAACTATTATCTTGCTTTGAATAATCTTAAAGCTGGCAAATATGATGAAGCTATTAACTTTTTTGATAAGGCTTCAAAAGGTGAATATGTCACAGCTATTAGAAAAGAGTTTGTTGATTATGGTATCGGAATCACGCAGTATGCATCTGGGAATAAAGAAGAAGCATATAAGCAAATGAATATTGACTATTCGGTTAATGAGCTTAAAGAATCAGCTTCTTTCTTTAAGATTCTTATTGATTTTGATGATAATAAGTATGGTGATGTTGTATCTTCTTCTTCCGAATTTATGGGAGTGAATTCAACTACAAAATATAAGAATCAGCTTAAATATTTACAGGGAGCCAGCCTATATTTCCTTGGTAATCAACAGCAGGCAAAAAAAGTTTTAGAAGAGATAAAGGACTATAATGTATTCGTAAAGTATATACTTGCTGATATTTATTATGAGGAAGGTTCTTATGCGAAAGCAAAGGTTTTTTATAAAGAAGCGAGAGATAATGGAACTAATAATTTAAGTAGTTTTGCTGGTTATGGTTTTGCCTGGTCATGTTTTAAGTTAGCTCAGTATAAAGAAGCCGAAAATGCTTTTGAAAAATCTTCATTAGACAGTAATTTTTCAGAAGATTTAAGATTTAATATGAAAATCAAGTCAGCTGATTCTTCTTATAACTCTGGGGCTTATAGGGATGCCGAAAAGAAATATAGAGAACTCTCCAACAACTTAGTTAGTAAAATGGAGGTATATAAGCCTTTATATAAACAATCCATCTACAATTTAGCTAAAGTTTATATGAAGTTGAAAGACTTTAAGAAGGCAAATGAAATCTTAGAAAGATACACCTTGGAAGTCAAAAATGATAATGAAACAGTTATTATTAAAATAATAATGGCCAATAATTTATATCAGCTTAAAAACTTTATAGATGCAGAAAAAATCTATGAAGAGATTATCCTTACGTATAAGTCATATAAGGATGAAGATATTTATATTTCTTTAGCTGACTGTTATTTCAATGATAAAGAATATGCAAAGGCTTTAGTCGTTTATCAAGATTATTTTAGAGAATATTCAAAAGGTGAAAGAGATCTTGATGCAAGTTACGGTATGGTTCAAACTTTATATCAACTTAAAGATTACAATTCTGCTAAAGAGCTTGCAAAACAAGTTGATGATAAGTATGGGATAGGTTTATTAAAAGAATTAGAGGCAAAGATAAAGTTTAAAAAGGAGACTGCAAGTGAGTAAAAATTTGGTTAGTGTATTTTTAATGCTATTTATATTGTCGCTAGCTTTTTCGGCTGAGCAAGATGGACAGTTCTTGTTGCCAGATCTTTTTATTACCGCTAAGGATGAACGAATTTTGGATAGTTCAAATAAAACAGACTTAGGATTGCATTCTGAGCTAAAGGCTCAAGATAACATGATTGATGGTTCTTTACAGAAGGACAAGGGGTTTCTGGATAAGATGAAGTTGTCTGATAGTTTGAGTAATGTGATGTATAACGATGTAAGTTTTTCTTTAGGTGCTCCGTCTATGGTAAATATAATTTTTAATCATGGATATGTTTTATATGATATGCCTTATTTCTTAAATTTTAGTAGATATGATAATAAGTCATTATATGGAGTTGAAAATACTAGCAGTTCATTCTTTTTTTCTATTAAACCGGATAAAGAGAATAATCTATCATTTATTACTAAACAAAAACAATTAGATGATGCTAATCTAAATATTTTCGGTGTTGGTTATAAACATACAGTAGGAATGCCTTTTAGTTATATGGGAAGGATTCTAAATGCAAATGCTAATGTAGTTGCAGGGAGTGTTGCCTTAAGTATGATTCAGCACGATGTTGTTATAAATCCTGGTAAAATTACAATTGAAGGTACTGATCTGGATTCTAAACTATCGTTAATGTACCTTGGTTCTAAAGCGAATCAACTGTTTTTTTTGGAATTGGGGTTAGAAAATGAAAAGACGAAGAGTAATATAAATAATTTAGGTTTCGGTTTGCAGCTATGGAGTAACGCTGGTATTCAGAAATTTAATTTTCTAGTGGATTACAAAACTTTACTTAAGTATGATTCATTAGATGTTAAGACTAAACTTCAGCTTATTCATGAACCAATAACTTTAGGCAGATTGTTCTCTACTGATTTTATTGAGATGGATGATGCCGTTATTCACTGTGATGAGAGGTTTACCTTAGGTGTTTCTGTAGATGGAATTTTGAAGGACCAAAAAGAAACTTTTTTTGCGGATTTGAATTATTATAATTATTTGAATGTATTAGATGATATAGAGGTTCCTTCTGATAAATATTATTCCTTTACTGGATATACTGATTTAACAATTTTGAATGTGGGTGTCTATTTTCCTGATGTTAAGATAGTTTCTGAATCTGTCAGCGTAAGAGTCCAGTATCCTATTGTTTCAAAGAAAGTTCCTAATTTATTTAGCAAGTTTATCGAAGTTGGATACGAGAAGAATGTGTTTAGTGGTAAATTCATGGCCAAAGGTAATTGTTATTTGAGAGAGTTTGGCAGAACTACTGGAGATAATTATAAACCTGCTTATTTTGATATAGATGCTTCTTATGAAGAGTCTATTTCTAATGATTTATCCTTTGGGATTTATTTAGAGAATTTACTAGCTGCAGGTTATACTTATCTGCCAGACAGGAACTTTAGAGATACTGTTCTTTATGGCAAAATTAAAGTTATTTTCTAAATGGATTTACGTTCTTTAAAGTCATTAGTAATTTCAGTCCTTTTACATACATTAATATTTTTATTAATGTTGTTAATTACTTTAAATACGTCGGCACCACTTCCAGAGCAAAAGATGTATCGAGAAGTTTCTTTTGTGGTGGAGAGTCCTGCCCCAGAAGTAATAGAGGATGCTCAGACGAGTCTTGCTCAGGAGCAAGTAGTTAAACAAAAAGTTGAACCAGTTCCCAAAAAGACCCCTCCAGAACCTAAGCAGAAAGTTGAGCTGCCAACAGTAAAAGCAAAAAAACTAGAACCAAAGATGCCTGATAAGTTAGAACCAAAGAATCAAGAACCAGAGAAAATTTTTATTCCAGATAAGACAGATGATAAACAAGTTAAGGAGTCAGCAGTAAAAGATACACCTGGAGGTGAGTTCGGTGATTCTGGAGCTAATATTAATCCTGAAAAGAATGTTGAGATTTTTGGCCCCATTGTTAATAGAAGTATTGTTTATTCTGAGGTGCCTGATTATCCTGATTGGGAAAAACGTCAGGGTATAGAATCAGAAGTTAGAATGAAGTTTTGGGTTGAGCCAAGTGGTGAAGTAGTGAACATCGATGTAATCCAGAAATCAGGTTATTTGCGACTAGACCTTCTTGCCAAAAATAGTTTAGCTAAATGGAAGTTCACAACATTAGATTCTAAGGTGCCGCAAATTAAACAATGGGGCGAGATTGTCGTAAGGTTTGTTCTGTATTAATCCCCCTGTCCTAACGGACATCCCCCTTATGAAGGGCGAATTTAAAGATTACTTTTAATATTGCAAAGATATTTTCTTTAAAGAATATCCTACGTCAAAAAATACATAATATTTAATAAACGTTAGAATATTATTCTGTCATATATTTGTGTGTATACCTAAACATGGTTACCCTGAAATTTCGAAACACTTGCAACCTTTTATGGAGAGTAACAATATTGATTATAATCCCCAAAATTTTATATACAATGTAGATGAAAACAAACTTTATTACGTAGGTCTAATGCCAATAATTTTCGCTGGACCACAAAATAATATAAATAATAAAAATGGATTAAAACTTAAATTTATGCACTAAATTTTAATCAAATTAATGCAGAGATATATTAAAGATTAGAAAGTGGTTCATTACGAGGGTACCATTAGTGGATTATTTTTACAATTACTAGTGATTGCTATTTAGAAATCGACGATACCATATAGTAGCTTTTTTCGGGAATTTATTATCAGTGTTCCGATATATTTATATGAGGAATAAAATAGTAGCTACACGTTCTTACAAGTCATCAAATGGTTTTCAGGTTTTAAATCTTGAAACATATCCAGAGACTGCTAATTATTTTGCTACAAGAAAAGAATTATTTGAAACCACACTTATGAAAGAGATATTAGGTGATGCAAGGGATGCAAAAGATGCATTAAAAATTCTTGAATGGAATACAGCAACCAATCTGAAATTACTTGGAACCTTACGTTATTATCACTATTCTGTAAATTGTTTTGAGTATGCAGAAATTGGAAGTATCAGAGATGCTATAAGGGATATGATAAAAGAATTAAGTGAAATGAGCCATGAGGATTTACAAGAATTTTTCTCTCGAAAATGTGTAGAGATATCAATCGTAAATAGATACTATACATTGTTGCCATATATTGAAGCTTTTATTAATAAAAGCACTAAGTCAGAGATTAGTATTCTAGATATTGGTTGTGCTCCACAAGGTAAAGAAGGTGCACCGACTATTGAAAGGTTATTGGAATACCTTAAGCAAAAATTTCCTGACAAAATATTTAACATAGTCGGTTCAGATATAAAAATTCCGGAAGGATTAACTGAACATAATGATGTTACTTATGAGAAGGATGACATTAGCAATACCAAGTTTGATGGTGTTAAGTTTGATATAGTTATAGTAAATAAGGTATTTTTCTTTAACGGAATAACTGCTCATCAATATTTATATACTAAGGCTTTTGAAAATGCCCAAAAGTTAGCTTCTGATGGGTTACTATTTTTTGATTCAGCAAAAGACCATAACTTTATGTTTATGTATGAGAGAGGGAAGTTAACCTCAAAGTTTCTTTTAGGTGATCATTATTTATTTGAGCGTGAATGTTATCATAATCGTAATTTGGGAGGGATGATTCAATACATAAAACCTTTCTCTTCTGAGATGATTGCGGAATTATTGAAAGTTATTCCTGGTATAAGTACTTTACCAGATGAGCTTGCATTGGTTACATATATGGGGATACTTAATCGTTTATTTGAAATACAAGATTCAATTACTGATCCAAAATGGTTAAGAGAAAATACTAACTTATTACAAATACAAAAGAATTTTTGGGATGCACGTAAAATAGTTTTTAATGAAAAAATGACATTCAACATAGCTGTCATAAAACAAAGAATTGTTGAGTATGAAATGCAAGTCCAAAAGTTTCGAGTTGATATAATTAAAGCTGAAACAGAAGGGAAATATCCTTGGTTAATTTATCTGAAATTATTTTGGCTAGAAGCACCATTATTGTTCCTTAAGGAAATTGTGGAAAAGCCAAAAGAATTTGAAGCTTTTTTTGAAAGATATATAGAATATTTAACCACTGATAGTAGTGGCATTGAATTAAAGAATTATTTAAAAGCTAGGATGTCAGCCGAATATTGGGATGGAAAACCTTTGTTTCAAGTTATATATGATAATTTGCCGGAATCTTTTAAAGAAGGAAAGGATCATTTATACGAAATTCCTTTTGATTTTGTAAGTATTGAAAAGCCTATGTTTCGTGATGGCTATAAACTGGTTATAAGACATTCAGTTACAGGAGAAGAAGCTAAAGTAGTAGTTGTTGGCAATAAGACTTTCCGTAGTTAGATATACTCGCGAGAATCAATTTTCGGGAATTTATTATCAGTGTTTCGATATGTTTATATGAGAAATAAAGCTGTTTCGTTCAAATCATCTGATGTTTCTATCGATTTGATAGAATATATTCATAAGAAGATAGCAGGTAATGTGTTTTTTAAAGAAGTAGGAATTACAGAAAGTAGTATTCTTAGTTTTTTGACTCAAGGTGATTTGTATCTTCATTCATGGAAATCACCTGAAGTGTTTAAATTGATCGATAAGAGCACCTCCTTAAGTCGTAGTGACACAGACTCTTATGCTATTTTGCTTCGTTCTTTTATAAATGATTTACCAGTTAATTTAAGAATTAAGGTATGTAATCAAATCTTTAATAAGAATACACAAATTAAAGATGCTATTGATGAATATGTACATAGATTTTACGGATTTGGTGATTATGAAATTATTGATGTTACCGATATGTCTTCTAGTAGATTCCATACGCCACAAAATTTGTGTTTAAAAATAGAAATTAAAGTTGAAGGACAATCAAAATTTGTTTTTATAAAAAATAATATTTTACCAAAGGCGCAGATGTTTTCTATGTTCAGAAATACCCTAGACTGTCCATGTAATAGGGAAGTGTTTTCCAAAGGTGTTATGGTTAGTGATTCATTTACTTCAGAGATTCTTTCATCAGAGATGTTTTTAGTTTCTGGTAAAACAATATCACTTAAAAATGAATATTTTGATTCTCGATATTTTCTTCTTAAAGAATTGGCTAGGGAAGCTGCTGTTTCCGATGTGGTTTATCGTGGTGATCGTTCATTTATAGATGTGCGAGGTGGTAGTTTTTATTGTAACTATTTTGTTAATTTAGAAAAACTCACGCGTGGAGAAGGATTATATGCAATTGATTTTGAATATTTTAATCAAAATGATTTTCATATTATGGATAATGCAAGAAGACAGATTATTGAGATGGCTGCAATTTTGTATATGCCAAATTTAGACGAGGAGTTATCTGAATATTTGAGAGTTTTCAAAGAAGAATATTTTATGCAAGTAGAGTTAATAAAACAACACATGAAAACACTAACCGAGCTAATAGATGCTTATGGTGGAGGAGCTGTTGTTATTAATAAAGAGTTGCTTGATAATCCAAGCGATTATCTTGATAAGATTTGGCAACAAACAATAGGTACATAATATATATTTAATACATTGCTAACTATCGATGGATTTATTTGACTCCCTTACGATATA
>JBAXBT010000058.1:0-7539 GCA_037141875.1 Candidatus Riflemargulisbacteria bacterium | reverse complement strand
GTCCTTTTCTTTTTATTCCCATCAAAATGCTTATTAGAACTACGGAGCAGGATAGTGATCCAGTAACAAGGATGTTTGATGTTAGAGAATATGCGCCTGGTATTAGTCCAGTCAAATTATGTATCAATATATATAAGAATAAGGTTAAGAATAAAGGCATCCATGCTTTATAGTCTTCTTGTGTTTTGAATAAGAAATTCATTTGTGATTCTAGAAACTCATAAATTAGTTCGAATACTGACTGTATTTTATTAGGAATAATCTCAAATTTTGCTGTCCCAGCAATAATTACTACTACTATAGGTATAAATAAATGAAGCACATCTTCATTAACAAAAAGAAATTTTGTGTATTTAGCTAATTCACCTATGATATATTCTATCATTTAATTTCTCCCCCAATGTAGAGTATATAGTACACCTATCATTTTAATCAGTAAATATTTTTAACAAGTATTTTTTTATGCTTTTTCTAGGAATAATTTATATGCCTTGTATGTCATATAAATGTCTAGTTTTGAGCAACATTCCATTGGAGAGTGCATGGCAAGTACGGGTGTTCCTAAATCGACTATTTCCATGCCATAGGCAGCTAGGAATTTTGCGACAGTACCACCTCCACCTTCATCTACTTTGCCTAGTTCTCCGGTTTGCCAGATAACATTATTTTCATTAAAAAGTTTTCTAAGTTTGGAAATGTACTCTGCATTAGCATCAGAGCTTCCGGATTTACCTCTTGATCCTCCATATTTTTCCATAGAAACGCCATAACCTAGTTTGGCAGAATTTCTAGCTTCAAATACTTCTTTCCAGTCAGGGTCATAAGCGCCAGTAACGTCTCCAGAGATAGCTAGGCTATTAAAGAGACATTCATCAATCTTTAGCGCTGAGGGCTCTTCTCCAAGATTAATAAAAGCTTGTTTAATTATTTGCCTTATAAAAGCGCTTCTGGCTCCAGTGTTGCCGTCTGAGCCAATTTCTTCTTTATCAACAAGCCATACTATGATTGGTTTGTCAGAAGGCTTACTATCGATGATAGCCGTTAGCGCATTGTAAGAACATACTCTATCATCATGACCGTAGGAGCCTATCATTGATCTGTCTAATCCTAATTCTCTTGCTTTGCCAGCAGGAACTATCTCTATTTCTGCAGTGGTAAAATCTTCCTCTGTTATTCCATATTTTTCATTAAGTAGGTATAGAATATTTAGTTTCACTGAGCTTTTATTCTCTTTACCTTCTTCCTCCGTAATGTAAGGTTTATTTCCTACAAGTACATTGAGTTGTTCACCAGTTATGGCGTCTTTAATTTTCTTATCTTCTTGAGCTTTATGAGAAAGATGGGGTAATAAATCTGCGATGAAGAAAACAGGATCACTTTCATCTTCACCTATAGATATGTCTATTCTTTTTCCTTCTTTATTAAAGATAACTCCATGGATTGCAAGTGGTCTTGATACCCACTGATATTTTTTTATACCTCCATAATAGTGGGTTTTTAAGTAGGCAAGGTCAGTATCTTCATAAAGAGGGTTTGGTTTTAGATCTAATCTTGGGCAATCGAGGTGAGATACTATTAGATTCACTCCTTGAGTAAGGTCGTAGCCTTTTTTTAGTCTTACTATTCCTACGTTTTTATCTTTGTGAGTTAAGAAGAAATCATTGGAAGTGGTTTCAGAAAATCCATTTTTTAATAGGAGATTTTTACAGAAAGAAACTGCTTGTCTTTCTGTTTTATAATTAGAAAGAAAATTTATGTAATTTTTGCAGTATTCATGAATGGTTGAATGGTCTATGTCTTTGTTTTCCCAACCGTTATTTTTTTTATATTCAAGTTTCTTTGATATATCTTCCATTTTTTCTCCTTTTACTAGTAGTACTTGTTCATTATAGCAAAATTAAACGTTGATAAAATAGTTTATTTAAAGTAATGTTTAAAACGATAGCTTATGGTTAAAAAAACTAAAAATAGATTATTACCTATAATCGTTTCAGCGATTGTACTTTTTCTCTTCATTCTTTCGGTAACTGTTCTTATCGAAAAACTGAAGGTTTTCACTATTGCAGATATTCTTTCCAGCCTAAATATGATAAAGGGTTCTCAGATAATATTAGCTTTTGTTTTAATGATCCTTAGTTATACTGTTTTTACTTGTTATGACCTTTTAGCTATTGCCTATTTAGGTTATTCTGTAAAATTTCGTAAAATATTTATGGGTTCTTTTATTAGTTATGTGCTGAGCGAAAACCTTGGATTTGCCTTGTTAAGTGGTTCCACAATAAGATTTAAATATTACAGTGATTGGGGAATAAAACCAAAGCATATTGCGAAGGCAATAACCTTTTGTATGATAACTTTCTGGTTGGGTATGTTTACAACGGCAGGTATATTTTTGACGTTTTATCCTTTAGTACTACCTAATTCTTCTATTTTTAGCAATCTATTATTGTTAAGAGGTCAACTTTTAGGTCCGTTAATGTTGGCGGTTGTTTTAGCTTATTTTTTTATTGGTGTTTTAAGGAAAACTCCTTTAAAAATAAGAGGTTCTCAGTATATAGTCCCATCTAACAGATTAGCTATGTTGCAGTTATTAGTAGGGATTACAGATTTTGTTATAGGTGCAGGTTTATTTTATGTGCTTCTCCCTAGTTCTAGTATTTTAGTATTTGCTCAGTTTATAAGTATTTTTATGTTCGTAAAAGTAATTGTTATTTTTAGTAATGTTCCTGCAGGATTAGGTGTATTCGAAACTTTGATGTTGATGCTTTTAGCACCTTTTTATAGTGATTTATCTGTATTAGGCACAATAGTTATTTATAGGATAATTTATTATATTATCCCTTTAGTTTTTGCCTTATTTTTATATGGATTTAATGAGTATAAAAGTGGGCATCGTAAGTTTAAGGCGTTGCAACGGTTAATACGGTTTAGGAAAAGAATTTTAAAAGTCTAACTGACCGCCAACTGTAATTATTGCGTTATCAGCAATTTCGTTCATTTGTTCCAAAGATAATTTAAAGAATAATTGAAAGGTATCTGACGTTTCTACGTTTGTAAGAATTGAGTAAAGTGAAGATACTGTTGAGAATTCTGTCTTAGCTGTAAAAAGTATATTAGAAAATTGAGGTAATTGAAAAATGCTATTTACAAGAATGGCAGTATTGTTTTTATTGTTTTTTAATGAAACCTCAGTGGTATGATATTCATCAAAAAATATACCAGATAAGCATAAACTATTGTCAGTTTTTTCTTCAAAGCCAAGTATTTCAGGTGTTAAGAGTCCTTTATAAGATACTCCAAGTGAGAATTGTTGAGTTATGTGGTGTAGTAGACCAATATCTAAGCCATAATAAAAGAAAGATGATTCTGTTCCAGCGCTAAACATTCCACTGAACTGAGAAAAAGTCGTTTTAGTTTCTTTAGTTGAAGTTATGATGGAGCCTCTCATTAGTAATCCTAAGTTTGTGTTTTTATCCAGCTGGAAGGATTTTCCGTAAAAAAGGTTAAGAATATTGTTTTGATATAGGGTAGCATTAGAGGAACTTATCATTTGTAGGTATCTTTGTTTTTTAAAATGTACTCCAACACCAGTATCCCTTTCAAGCGTTCTAACTCCTAATATTTGGTTTTCTTCAATTCGTTCATTTTCTCCAGCATTTACTTTGTTTCGATCACTTATATAGGAGTTATTAGCATAATTAGCATTAAACTCTTGTACACTCAAATCACCTTTTGATGCGTAATAAACAGTATTCATTCTATTGATTGGTATTTTAGAAAGAATAGCAGGGTTTCTGAATAGCAAGGAATCTTCCAGAATAGAAAGTGTTTTGTCCTTTGATATAAGTAAATTAAGTATTGGTTCATTTTGGATCTTCATTGTGGAGGTTATTTGTTCTTCGTAAGAGCTGATAACGTTGTTTGAAGTAATATTTTTAGTTTCATTAATAATTTTTTGAGTTGGGGTAGGTTTTGGTTTTAATTTTGCTTTTGCCGGTGTTACTACTGTGTTTTTTATGCTTTGAATATTTTTTGCATTCAAATAAACTACATTTTTTTCAAATTCATCAAAGGCACTGATTCCTTCCGTATCAATTGGCTCAGGGTTTGTCATGAACCCAAATTGATTGATTTTTGTTTGTTCTCCAGCATTAACTGTTATTTCTAAGTTACCTTGTGCAATTTGAACGACTCCTTCGTAGGCTACCACTTTGCCATAAGGAGCTTCAACTGAAAACATAGTGCCTTTGACGGAAATTGATGCATGAGGCGTTTCTAGTATAAAACTACTAGCGTTTGGTGCGGTGTTTACCACTTTTATCCAGAGTTTGCCGGCATTAAGTTTGAATGCAGCCCACTTATCACTTCCAGGATTTCTTTCCGCAAAGGAGAAGTTAGAACTTGGTTCAAGTCGGAGTACATGGTCGCCATAAAGTTTTATTTCACAGATAGAATCTTTGTCAGTTTGGATAGTGTCTCGAGGATAGAATCTGGAATATAAATCAACTGGTTGCCAATAATCAGAGTCAGCTCTTCTAACATTAACTATTCCTTTTTTGTAAATTGCGACACCAGAGCTGCCAGCTACATCAATAGTCTCAAAAGGTTTAGCAGTAATTGTTATTTGAGCAGTTAATAAATTTCCAGAACCAAATATAAGGATGACAAATAAGATAGGTAGCATTTTTTTAGTAAACATCAGTATTATTCTATAACATAAACTGAAAACCATAAAACAATTAAAAGAAATTTGGTATAGTTATAACTATAAGAGGATTTATATGAAAAAAAGTTTATTTATTTGTATCGTTATCTCAGTTGTTGTATTTTCCCTTTATACGGTTGGTGCGTTTAAAGTATTTGATACTTATATATATGATAATTTCCAGAGGAACATTGATCAGGGCAGTCCAGCCGAGAAATCTATTGTAGTAGTAGCAATAGATGATTTCACATTAAACAGATTTGCAGTTTGGCCTTTTCCGAGAAGTAAATATGCAGAACTAGTTCATGTTTTAAATAAAGGAGGAGCAAAGGTAATTGCTTTTGATATTAATTTTGATTCTTACAGTGGGTATTCCTATGAGGAGGATCTTGAGTTTGCGAAAGAAATATCTAACGCAAAAAACGTTATTTTAGCTCGTGATTATTATATGGAACAAAACCTTCCTGTTATTCGTGATCCAATTAAGGAGCTTAAAAATAACTCAACATTAGCCATGGTTGATCCGGTTTTGGATAGTGATTCTTTTATCAGAAGATATAAAATGCTGGCTTATTATAAAGAAGAAGCTTTTTTATATTTTGCAGTACAAGCAAGCATGCTTTATGAAAATATAGGTATAAATAGGGTAAGAATTAAAGATAGAGAGTTTATTTTAAATGATATTAAAATACCTTTAGATAATAATGGCACAATGTTGATAAATTATTATTCTCGGGATAAGGGAATCAGCGTTATACCATTTGCCCATGTTTTAGAGCCTGAGTTCCTTGAGCTTAATCCAAATTATTTTCGTGGTAAATTGGTTTTAGTTGGTTCTACAGCAAGTTATTTGCAAGATAGTTTTCCAACACCAGTTGATATAAATATGCCAGGAGTCTTGATACATGCAAATGCTATTAGAACTATCTTAAATAAGGAATTTATTCAGTTGATTCCAAATTTGTACTATTTATTTTTAATAATGGTTTTAGTTGTATTAGTATATTTTAAAACAATTAAGAAAGGTTCTTTGTTGGGCCTTATTATTTCTGCAAGTTTATTTGTTTTTTTAATAGTAGCTCAGCGATTTATGTATCACTATGGTGTTTATATAGAATCCGCTATTTTGGCTTTTTCACTGGTTATTGGTTATTTAATAGCTTTTTTTGTAAACTTTTTAGGCATAAAAGAAGAACGGAACAGAGTTAAGAGTATTTTTAAACAGTATGTTTCTCCAAATATAGTTGAAAGATTTATTTCAGGGGAAGAAGATTTAGCTGAGCATGGCAAGGAAAGAGTTGTTAGCGTGCTTTTTGCCGACATTGTAGGTTTTACAAGTATGTGTGAGGAACTTCCACCGGAAAAGGTAGTAGCTCAACTGAATGAGGTGCTTGATGTGCTAACTGAAGAAGTATTTAAGCATCAGGGAACGCTTGATAAATTTATGGGTGATGCCTTGATGGCTGTTTGGGGTAGTCCAGTAGAACAAGTTGAGCATGCAGAGTTAGCTGTAGAGTGTGCAACTAAAATGCTTGTAGCTATTGAGAAATTGAATGAAAAATGGCTTAAGGAAGGTAATCCTTCTTTGAGCGTTGGGGTAAGCATCAGTTCTGGTCATGTTATAGCCGGCAATATAGGAGCTAAAAAGCATAAGGATTATACGGTTATCGGAGATGTCGTCAATATCGGCTCAAGATTACAGCCTTTGACAAGGGAAGGTTACTCCATAGTTATAGAAGAAAAGACTAAGGAACTTGTTAAGGATAAATATACAGTTAAGAAGATAGGGGATATAACCGTCAAAGGCAAAAAAAACAAAGTAAGTGCTTGGACTGTGGATGTCGTGAATTAATTAAGGTATAATAATTTTATGGAAACACAGACAACAACTGCAGAACAAATGGAAAGCAAGAGGAAATCTAGCCGATCAGCAAAATGGTCGTTAGTATCTATTTCAGGCATAATTTCTTTTGCTTCGATAGGAATAATTTCTCTTTTTGCAATATTTGTTCCTTCTGAGATGGTAGTTGCGGGATGGGTTGTTTCTGCTTTGGCTATTATGGGTATAGCTATGGCTGGTGCTGTTATTAAAGCATAAAGTAGTGAAGTATTTTCCTTTCAAGATTTTTTTCTTTATTTCATTATTTTTTTGTTTTGTTTTTGCTGATGCAGATGTGAAATATTCCAATGTATTCTTAATAAATATTCAAGAAAAAGGTGTAGCTGTTAATGACAGATTAGGAGCAGACATTTATACTGAGAATGAAATAGGCAGAACAGTTATTAATCTTAATCTGGAGAGCCTTACATCCCCTAGCCATACTAAGATTGGAGAATTGTTTTTCTATAGATTTAATCAAGAAATTATTCTAACTAATGACAGTTTAATTTTGGGCTTACAGGAGTTTCCTTTAGGTGTTTGTAGAATATGGAATCCAGTAGATAAATTTAATCCAGTGTATGCCTTGAGTATTGAGCCAGAACAAATACAAGGAGTTTTTGGGATAAACTATGCTCATGCCTTTAATGATTTGTCCTATCTTCAGATACTTGGCAACATGAAAGATAATAATCAGTCAGGAAAAGTAGCGATTAGGTGGAGTGGACTTATGTTTGATACTGGTTTTGGTATTACAGGTTTAGTAGGTGAGGATATCAGTATGTTAGGAATAGATCAGCAAGTTAGTGATTTAGATAATGGAATGGAATTTAGAAGTGAAGTTGCTTACACTGATGATAGAGTAATTAATAAAAGATATTGGAATTTTTGTTATGGTGTAGAGTATGGTGTTTTGGAGAAGCTTACTTTTTTAGCCGAGTATTACTATAATGGA
>JBAXBT010000057.1:0-7548 GCA_037141875.1 Candidatus Riflemargulisbacteria bacterium | reverse complement strand
AGTACTGCAGAAAAAACGAACCATCTCTTAATAATAATTGCTATCGAGATAACAGATAAAATCCCAAGAAAAATTAAAACTATTCCACCCTGTTGAAAAAAATCTACTATTGTTAATTGTTGAAACATTATGACCTCCACTTTCAATACGCTATTAATATTATACAGGAATATTTAAATTTGTATAAATATAAATACTGACAATACTAACGAAATTTATAACCTAAATAAACATCATTAGTATATAAATCACGATAATTCCAATAGTTTCTCATAATTACTTTTACATAATTCCTTGTCTCAGTATAAGGAATTGTTTCTACAAACTCCTCCGTACTGAGTTGAGAATTCTCCGATACCCAAATAGCAGTCCTGTTTGGTCCTGCATTATAACAAGACAATACATATTCTACTTTATTTGGATGTTTTTTTGTCATCTCTGCATAATACTTTACACCAAAACGAATATTGGTAGATGGATTATCAAGGTCATACTGCTCTAACCCAAAAAAACGAGCTAATCCACTTGCAGTTGCTGGCATCAATTGCATTAACCCACGAGCTTTGCTCTTGGACATAGCCTTCGAATTGAATCTACTTTCTTGTCTCATTAACCCTAATAACATATACGGATCTGCTCCATACCTACTAGCCTCACTATTTACTTCTTCCCAATAGTAACGTGGATTTGATTTCTCCCAAAAGATTAAAGGCATAGTGTCTAAGTTGCCTTTATTCTGATATATCCTCCATACTGTATCACTTATTCCTAATGCATTATAATATTCACCTAATTTCTCATATAATTCGATCATATATAAAGCTAAAGGCAGATTATACATATTCTTTAAATATTTTTGTCTTAAAAAAATTGCAGCTGTCTCGTCATCCTCAAGTTCCAGAAATAATGCTGCACGAGGACTAACAGCTTTGATTTCAATATATTTATTGAATTTTTCTGGATCTCTTTTAAATCTTTTCCCTAAATATTGAGCAGAAAGATGCCCATAATAAGTCCAAGGAAACTCATCAAAAAGTCTTTGATGAATCTCATGTTGTCTAATTGGGTTGGATTGAGGCATCAATGTCATAATAAATAAAGAAGCTGGTCCATATGACTGGTCGAGTTCATCCTTATTGGTAATTTCCTTAAAATATTTTTCAGCTGACTCGTAATTCGCTGATATAAATAACATCCTCGCTAATTGAAACCGTATTTCGTCGGATGATTCTCTGTTTGGAAACTTTTTTAGAAATGTAACATAACAATCCTCGGCGTCCAGGTATTTATCATTAATTCTATATAACCCAGCCAGTTCAGGAAGAACCATCGCCATTAATTCCGCATCATTGCCATAATCATTTCTTAATATCTGAAATGCTACAATTCCTTCATCAACCCCTTGTTGAGTTGATATCAGCTTAGATTTGTTAAACCTAGCAAGATTAATAAATTCTCTATTATTTGACTTTATAACCTCATCAAAATACGCGTATGCCTCTTTATACTCATCAACTCCTAACTTAACAGCAGTCATCCCTAACAAATAAGTAGCCTCTATCAGTTTATCGTCTGTCTGATATTTTTCTAACCAGTAGAGAAAAGCTTTTTTGCTATCTGCCCACCTTCCTCTTGAATAATAAGCTTTGGCTAGCATCCAAACGTCATCTGCGTTAAGTTTTGAAAAATTCTCCTTTGTAAAATAATAGTCAACTATTTCTGTCTTAAGCCCTGTGGCAAGAATAAAATCTGGATATAAAGAAAGCAACTGCTCATAAATAGGAATTGAATCTTCCTTTGAAGACAATTGTGCATAGTAATATAAGGCAAAGTCTCTAACCGCTGATTGCTGTTGACTTACATTCTTAAATAAAATATAACTTTCCATCCTATCTGTTTTGAAAAGTTTCCTTGCTTTTGCATAATCACTTAATGTATCTGAAAACCCAAGCGTTATCGAACAAAGAAAAAATATAAATAAACCTCTACGAAAGTTAATTTTTAACATAATCTTTATTTTCAACCACAGCAAACTATTTGTCTAGAAAATAATTCTGCTTATTTCCCTAATGCTTTCTTATCGGCATACTTCCAATTTGATTAGTATACTTTCCACTTGGATCAATATTATATAATCTGCCTGTAACTAAAGAGAGATCTTTCTTCCTGTATCCTCTCTCTGTTAATGTAAAATCAAAACCTTCCATTTCTAGATAAAAAGATAAAGCATCTTGATTGGACATTAAAGTAATTTTTGTTCCCATCAACGATTCATCATTATTTGCTAAATAAGCCATTAATAAATAAAACAAAGCACTTGATAGTCCTTTGTTTTTAGAATTTGGGTTTTTGGGACTATTCAAATTAGGAAAAAACTCATCAATATTTATTGTGCCATCTTTCTGAATTAATATGAATAAACTTTTAGAAATATCCTTTCCTTCTTTATCCTGTAAAACATAACTATAAATACGCTCTTGACCTGGAGTACCAATACAAACTATTTTATAGATTGATAATAATCTTTCGATTAACACAATCAACCCTTTTTCTTTTAAGCTTATAACCTTATATATCATATAAATTTATCGAAAATGTGTTCGTAAAATTGCATGTTAATATTGTCTATTTGCAATGTTCATAAAATGCGTACTAGGCAAACTATCATCATCACATATAATATATTTACTATAATCTCCATTTGGATCAATGTTATATAAATTGCCTGAAACGTAATAATTATTTACTCCTGACATTAGTCCTATCGTAAAATCAAAACCAGATATTTCGTGATAAAACCTAGTAAAAACTTTCCACTGAGATTCAAGATTTACAACTGTCCTTTGAGGCAACTTTTCATTATTTGCACAATGAGCTAAAAGCAAATAAAACAATGCTCGGGATAAACCTTTATTTAATGGTTTAGGATCTTCTGGTGGATTTAATTTAGGATGAAAATTGTATACGTATATTTTATTATTCATGTTCTGTAAAAACAAAGTCCCAGAAATCACTTTACCGGAGTTGTCATTCTCATCCTACAAAGAATAAGAATAAGAACACTTTTCTGCTAGCAAACCATTATACCTTATTTCATAGGTGTTTAATAATCTTTGCATATTATCTAATACCCAATTATTTTCTTCAATTAAACTTATGATCTTGTATAGCATATAAAGTTATCGACACTAATTAGATAAAATTGCATTATTTAATGACTTTTATTGAAGGAATAGGAATAACAAAAAAGGAGGCCAAAGCCTCCTTTTAATAATATTTAAAAATACTTTAAACTATGCTTCTGCTATTGCACTTACAGGACATGTATCTGAACAAGCACCACAAGAAATACAGCTAGAGTCATCAATCACTCTTTTACCATCTGATTCAGAGATAGCTTCTACTGGACATGATGAATCACAAGCACCACAATTAATACAATCATCGCTGATTTGATAAACCATTCGTTTCCCTCCTTTAATTATAAAATCAGCAATATGTTACGACCGCTGAACTTAATTGTCAATATTCACTACCTTCCATCCATACCAAAAGAGAAAACCGACCTGCATCTTTGCCTTCTTTCCTATATGAATAGTGCTCATTCCCACACATGGTACACCCTGTTTCAAAAATTACTCTATCAGCTGTAATACCAAATATTGAAAGCTGCTTAGCTATAATAACTCCCAAATCAAAAAATAATTTTCCTTCTTTTTGGAAAAAAGCTTGGGGATAATCTTTAAATATTTCTATAAACTCGTCACCTACCTCATAACAGCACCCTTTGGCAAATGGAGTCACAATAGCTTCAGAAAAACTATGATCACAACCTATTTCTTCCGTCATATATCTTAAAACTTTTGGAATGATTCCTTTTTGAGTTCCTTTCCATCCTGAATGGATAACAGCAATAACTTTACTCTTTTGGTTATATATGGCAACCAAAGGACAGTCAGCTCCTTGAGCCATCAAAACGATTCCAACTTCTCTTGAAATTAACGCATCTACGTTTGGTACGGCATCTTCCCCAAAAAATGCACCCTTTCCTTTATGCTCTTTTCCTACTAACAAAAAGTTGGAAGAATGACATTGATTCATGGCCACTAAATCCTCAAGGCTAAGCCCTAATTTTGAAAATATTTCTTTTCGATTAGATAACACGTTACCTGAACCAGCATAAAAGGAAATATTGCCATCAATACAATTTGAAATATAATTTTTATAGTCCATCGCTTTTAAAACCCATCTTCTTTTTGAAAAACTAATTCATTCTAAAACTTTTCTTTACTTAAATATCCCTTTTGGAAAAAATATTCACGCAATAATAACTTCTTCCATTTAGATAAAAATTGCCCATTTGACAGCTTCATAATCCATTTTTGTGTTAATTTATCGCTGTTTGATAAAATCAACCAAACAAATGTGTTCAAAATATTTATACCCAAAAAGGTCTTTAGTTCAGGATATTTTCTGAGGAGAATATGTACTGACCTTCCCATATTTTCTCTTCTATAAACCTCCTGAAGATCAGACCAAACATGAAAATGATAATTTACAGCTTTATCCGAATATATAAGCGTCTCTTTTTTATTTTTTATAAGCTCATATCCATAGGCCACATCTTCCCAGCCATAATTCTTAAAACTCTCATCAAAACCACCATACTCATTAAAAAACTTTTTAGGAAAAGAAAGATTACCAGTTAGACAATAATAAAATCCAAGTTTTTGCCCATGTTTAACCTTATGAGTTATATATGGACGCCTGAGGTGAGCTAAAACAGGCAAGGATTCTTCTTTTAACACCCAAGTCTTACCTTCTACTAAAACTGAAAAACCATGATCTTTTTGAAGATTATAGTGTTCTTTAAGTAAATCCTTATCCGCTATCATATCCGCATCTGTTATTAAAACTAAATCTGTAGTAGCTTCTTTAATTCCCCTATTCCTAGCTGAGGACTTTCCTTCATTCTTTTGTCTAATATATCTTAAAGCATAAGTAAATTTTGCCGAGGTCAGCCATTTTTCTGTACCATCATCACTCTCACTATCAACCACAATTACCTCGAATAAATCATGATTTAATGATTGCTCACTTAGAGAATTAAGAACTAATTTAAGTTTGTCCTTAAGATTATACGTACCAATAATCACGCTCATAACTTTGACCATAAGCATATTGTATTGAAAGAAACAGAAATTGCAATTAATCTTTTATTATGTTACTTTAAATTAAAGGGGAGATCTCATAATAATGAAAGATATAACAATATCATATATTAATGAAGCATGCTACGTTGTCGTCAACGGTGATATAGAATTTAATGAATCTGAACAATTCTTAGAAATCATTAAACCACTCCTATCTAAATCATATTCTAAAATAGTGATTGACCTTGGAAACTGTAAATATATAGACAGTCTAGGATTAAGCATAATGAACCAAGCTAATGAACTAGCTAAAAAAAATAACAAGAAATTAATACTTTGTAATCTTGATAAAGATTGTGAAGATATTCTCTTTATGACAACTTTGTGGAATACAGTTCCTATTCTAAAAGATCTTACGAGTTGTCTTCAAGTTGCCTGACAGCAAACTACAGTAGCAACAGCTAATCCGCCATCATGAGAGATAGAAAGATCAAAGGATAAAAGACTTTCCTCAACAAATAGTTTTGTCTTGCCACTAAAAAACAAATAAGGACGTCCATCACTCTCATGCTTAACGCTTACTTCTTTCATTATAAGTTCTTTAATACTTGGGACTGCCTTATAAAAAGCCTCTTTAGCCGCAAACCTTGCAGCCATCCTGTTAAGCTTCAAAGACTCGTTCTCTGACTTAAAAATATATTCCAATTCATTATCTGAAAATACTCTTTTTTTAAAATGCTCGTCTTCAAGAATATCCTTAAAACGAGTTACTGATACAACATCTATTCCAGTTGTATATTTACTTTCCATTTCTTTTTTCGTAAAAATAAAGTTGCAATAACTCAAAAGGGATATGGGACATTCTTTTGATTCTGATAGGTTCTTGCAAAAGCCTAAACAACCACTCTAGTCCTAACTTCTGCATCCATCTAGGTGCTCTTTTAAGCACACCAGCAATTACATCAAAGCTCCCACCTACAGTAATCCTAATTGGAACATTAATTTGTTCCTTAGTTTTATGAATAAATATCTCCTGTTTAGGGAATCCGGTTCCAACAAATAAAATATCAGCACCACTTTTATTTATATGACCAATTATGTCTCTCTGCTCTTCTTCAGAATAATAGCCATGGTGACTGCCAACTACCTCAAAAGAAGGTAATACCTTTACTGTATTTAAAACTGCTTTTTCCATAATACTTTCTTTGGTTCCTAAATAGTATACCTTATACTTTTTGTGTTCATTATTACCTAACTTATACATTGTATCTATTCCGGTAATCCTATTTGAAAAATCTTTACTAAAAAGCTTTGCTAATTTAACAAGGGTTATACTATCAGGCAATAGAATATCTGCACCAGAAATAATATCCCTTAAATATGCGTCCTTATAGGTTGCGAAGAGTATCTCTGTAGTTGGAGTAAATATTAAACAGCTCTTTTTTTTGCTTAAGAAACCATCTATCTTCTTAATAAGATTATCATAGTTACCTGTAAAAAAAGAAAAACCTAAAAAATTATTATGCATTGTTCCGTCACTTTTAAAATATTTTCTAGGTTACTAGAAATAGCTAATTTTGTCTAATGTAATATACCACTAATAAAACTTTATTAAAACATTCCCGATAAGCTCAGGCACAGATTCTTTCTCTATTTCTTCCATGCAACAATTTAATACATTTTTATGTATTACCCTATCTTTATAATATTTAACTAACTTATTCTCTCGAGACTTTCCAGCAGGCGAAATAATTCCTTGCTTGGCTATCTCAGCAAAGCCGACACCTTTATCTCCACTTCCTAAATATATAAAAGGAGTTCGAGCTGAAGCACTAAAAACTAAGCTATGATACCTCTGCCCGATAAACATTTCCATCTGTTTAATGCTTCCCATTATGATACAAGGATCAACTTCCTCTAAAAGGTCTATATCTAGCTTTTTCTTAAGCAACTCATATGCACGCATGTCTTCTTGATTAAAAGAAATAAATATAAGCTCTGCATTGCTCTTCTTTTGAAAATCAACTAATGAACTAATAAGATGATTATTTATTTGATTAAACATTAAATTAACTCCCACATACCCTTTATACTGATTGTCGTTTTGGTATGGCTGTAGCAAAAGCGCTGTGTCCATCACAAAACTAATATTCTTCTTAACCTTTAGAGTATCTTTCAAGTAACTTATGCTCCTATAGTCACGAGCACTAACTCTATTCGCTAAAAGAACTGATCGCTTAAGAAGCCATCTACTTAAAAAGTGTTTAAGGTGATCAAACCCTTGGGAATAAAAAATCAATTTCTTTTTATAAAACTTACAGAGCTGAGCCATACCTGCGTAATAAAACATATTAAGTAAACTATCACTTCCAATTAAATCGTCACCATAAGTGCC
>JBAXBT010000056.1:0-7559 GCA_037141875.1 Candidatus Riflemargulisbacteria bacterium | reverse complement strand
ATTAGGTGCTCTTCCTAAAATATCATTAATTCTGGAATATTCTTGCATGGAAAGACCATGCTCTTTCACTATTTCTGGTGTTATCTCCAAAGCAATTCCTCCTGGTTAAATCTACAGATTATTTTTCTGGATTATTATTCTACCATTTATTTGAGGATTGCATAATACGGTATCATCAGGAATATCAGAAAAAGTCTTCTGTTTTAAATATATTTGGTTATTATCCATATATTCTAAAACTTTTTGTGGCACGTATGATGATATGTCTTCATTCATATACCTGTAAATCTTAACCATTGTTGAAGAAACGCCCATGCCTTTCTGTTCTAATTCTATAATTTTAGCTTTTTTTAAAATACTAGTATTGATTTCTTTATAAATAACTTCTTTAGGAAAATCAGGCCTATTAAATATGTAAAAAGTTACAAGCTCCATCAACTCCTCAATCTTATGCCATTTTTTTAGATCCAGAATAACATCGTATCCTATTAAAACTCCAATATCCTCTGCTCCTTTATTTAGAAAATGATTTACAGTATCTATCGTATATGAAATCCCTTTTTTATTTATTTCAAAATCTGAATATTCAAAACGATTGTTATCGCTAATTGCTAATTTTAACATTTCAACTCTTTGTTCAGGGCTTGCCTTAATTATTTTAGAAAAAGGACTTTCATGACAAGGAACAAAAACTATTCTATCGGCATACTCTAATGCCTGTTTAGCTATATAAAGATGTGCATTATGAATAGGATCGAAACTTCCACCAAATATTATCTTCTTCATAAGGTTTCTCCATATTGTTTTAAATAATAATCAGTATAGGCACCTGAGGTAACATTCTCTAACCAATTATGATTAGCCAAATACCATTTAACTGTCTCAATTATGCCATCCTCAAAAACATATTTGGGAGACCAACCCAATTCATCTTTTATTTTAGTAGCATCTATAGCATACCTCATGTCATGACCTAATCTATCTTGAACGAATTTAATTAAATTTCTACTATTTTTTTCTCTTCCTAATTCCTCATCGACTAAGTCACATAATAAATTTACTATATCAATATTCTTCCATTCATTATTTCCTCCGATATTATAAACATCTCCGAACTTTCCATCTTCAAGAACAACATCAAGAGCCTCACAATGATCAATTACATATAACCAGTCGCGAATATTAATTCCTTGTCCATAAACAGGAATAGTCTCTTGTTTTACAATATTATTTATAACCAAAGGTATAAGTTTTTCTGGAAATTGAAATGGTCCATAATTGTTAGAACAACGCGTGATAAGTAGTGGCATTTTAAAAGTTTCAAAATAAGCTCTAACCAAAAGATCACTAGAAGCTTTAGATGCTGAATAAGGAGAATTAGGACTTATAGATGTATTTTCAGTAAAAAAACCAGTTTTCCCTAAAGAGCCATAAACTTCATCAGTAGAAACATGTAGGAATCTCATGTCTTCATTATCTTTATTCCAAATTTCTCTAAAGGCATCTAAAAGAACCTGTGTGCCAACAATATTTGTTTGCACGAATGGTGATGAATCTTTTATGCTCCTATCAACATGTGATTCAGCAGCAAAATGAATAATCATATTAACTTGTTGTCCTTTTGGAGAATAGTCACCTTTTAATATTTTAATTACTAATTCTTTATCTAAAATATCTCCTTTAACAAAAACATATCTAGAATCATTAACTATTTCATCCAAATTTGTTAGATTACCAGAATATGTAAGCTTATCTAAATTTATAACTATCGAATCTTGATACTTGGAAAGATAGTACCTAATAAAATTTGAACCAATAAAACCTGCACCACCTGTAACCAAAATAATTTTCAACGTAATAACCTCCGATAGAATATATATTCAGAATATAATGAACCTAGAACATTATATCTATATTATTCAGGTTTTAGTATCTTTTTTAATTTTTCAACTGATGCACGATATATTCTTGAAATTTGAGACTCAGAAAGACCGACTTTCTCACCAATATCCATTAAGGTAAGATCATTTACTGTTTTTAAAGTTACAATCTTTCTTTCCATCTCAGTTAGACTTTCCATAGCATGTCTAAGCGTAACTTTACTTTCAATTCTTCCAGAGAATTCTTCATAATGTTTATTTATTCCAATATACATATAGGCTGCATCAGATATCCATGTATATAGTCGAGTAGGATCAGCCTTTGTAAGATAGCGGATATAATCTCTCATTGCCCCATTAATCCTTGAATATGCGAAAGGCCAAACTGCTGGATTATCAAGTGGCTCCCAAACTCTTAACGTTTGCAAAAATTCTAATCTAGCTATATTCATTAAATCATCTTTGTCGCTTGTCTTCATAAATCCTGGTAATTTTCTTAAGTAATTATTCACTAAACTACCTATTTTATAGTCAAATTGCTCAAAAAGCATCTCACTAAACCTACAAATCAAATATTCTTTAATATCAATGGCTAGCTCTCTTAAAGAATCACGTGATAATTCTTCAGAAAAATTTCCAGCTAATAAATCAGTTAACTTTTTTAGTGCTCTTCTTTCTAGAAGCTCAACAAGCTTAATATCTTTTAACACTGTATCTTCTCTGTATTGGTCATATTTTTTTTGCAAAAGAATAGCTTCTTCAAGATGTAATCCAACTAAAATAACATTAATAAGCTCTAAAGCACGATTTTTATATAGTGTTTCAACTTGCTTATCTATTACGTTTGGAAGGTTTTTAAATTCAAATTTTGTACTTGTCGTATCAGAATAATCGCCCCACCCTGACATTTCTTTACGTGAAAATTCTGTTTTAATTGACATAGTCAAATAATAACAAAAATAAGCTTAATTTATAAGTGTTTTATCTAACTCTTTTTGTTTGCAATGCCTATCAGCAAAAAACTTTACCTTATCTTTAAGGTAATCATCAGCCAAAATTGCATCTTTGATTACATCAACAACATCTGCATCTTTCAATAATTGTTCACCAAACTCGACAAGTAAAGCGTTTTTTATAATATTTTCTATTAAGTCTGGCTCTGACATATTTACAGCCGGAATAATACCGCAAAGCTTTACGAAATCATCTACATGATTAGTTGCTGGTTCTATAGAGTTTTCTAAAAATTCCTTATTTGCAAATAATACCGATAATGGTACTTCGTTGATATATTCTTTATTTTGTTGAATGTTCTCATATACGCTAGACATGTTTTTTCTCCTACTAAACTTAATTCATAAAAGTATCGTAACCTAAAGTTAACAATTGCACTATAATTCAATCGATATTTATTAATCCATTAATTATTAATGATACCTATAGACTGAACCTTAATTTGAGGGACTATTTCGTTATATGATAATACCGCGAACATTGGAAAATTTCTTTCAATAAATCTTTTGAAGTGTGGCCTCAATCTAGGAGAGCAAAGAACAATAGAAGGTTTCTTAAGTTTATTAAAGTTCTTTAAATGTTCCTTTATCTGCCCTAAAACACTTTCACCGAGACCTGGATCTAAAGCCAAGAAAGAACCATACTCGCTCTGATGAATTGCGCTTATCATACTTTCTTCTAACCTTGGATCTATTGTTACTACTGTTACTGTATCTTCTTTATCCGCATATTGCCCACAAATCTGCCTTGCTAAAGACTGCCTCACATATTCAGCTAAAAGATTTGTATCTCTAGAAACATGAGCATAATCAGCTAGTCTTTCAAGAATTGTAGAAAGGTCTCTTATGCTAACTCTTTCTCGTACTAGGTTTTGAAGAACCTTATGCACTTGTCCAAGTGAAAGCATATCAGGAACCAATTCTCTAACTATAGCGGCATTAGTATTTTTAACTAACTCAAGTAACGCCTGTACATTCTGTCTGGTCATAATCTCATCGGCATATCTCTTGATAGTCTCAGCAAAATGTTCAGACACATAATCAACAATAGTTTTAGCTGGAACCCCCATCTGCTGAAGTTTCTCACCAAATTCTGCATTTACCCAAACTGATCTACTACCATTTACTGGATCAGTGACTTCTTCACCGTCGATACCTTTTTCTTTAAGCTCAGCTAAGGTCATTCGAACATAATAAGCATTAGTATAACCTTCACCTAACGCAACTTTTGTTCCTCTAATTTCCACTTTATACTGATTAGGAGGCAAGCTTAAATCATCCATTACTCTTACTCCAGGAATAACAAATCCAAGTTCCTGACCTATTTGATATCTAACAAGAGTAATTCTTTCTAATAATGGACCATTTTGTGATGGATCAATAAGTGGAACTAAGTTTCTACCTGTTTTTACTGATATTGGATCTAACGCTAACGTTCCTAGTAAGTTTTCAGGCTTTTTCATTGCTTCTTTGGCAGCCTGCTCCTCCTGAGCAGAAACAGAATCTTCCTCTACTGCGCTTGCTTTATTTAATACATACCCTAAACCACCAGATCCAGCTGCTAATATTAAAAAAGGAATTGTAGGTAGTCCAGGAACTATAGCAAAAAGAGCTAAGATAACTCCTGTAAACAGAAATACATCTGGTTTTTTAAAAAGTTGTAGGACTATATCTGTACCTAAGCTTTCTTCTGATGCTGATTTAGTAATAACTAAACCAGTAGAAATTGACATCAAAAGAGCAGGTATCTGAGCTATCAGACCATCACCGATTGTTAATTTACCGAATGTTTCTAATGCAATAGATAAAGTAAGGTCTTGCTGAAATATACCAATAATGATACCACCTATAATATTTACTATAACAATAATAATACCTGCTACAGAGTCTCCTCTTACAAATTTATTAGCACCATCCATTGACCCGAAGAAAGTTGCTTCTTTTTGTATATCAGATCTCTTTTGTTTAGCTTCAGTGGCATCTATAAGACCTGAATTTAGGTCAGCATCAATAGACATCTGTTTGCCAGGCATAGCGTCCAATGTAAACCTTGCAGCAACTTCAGCTACTCGTTCAGAACCTTTAGTAATTACCATAAACTGAACAATTGTAATTATTCCGAAAGCTACAGCGCCAACAACCATATTTCCTTTAGTAACAAAATCCGCAAAGGCAAGTATGACCTTCCCGTCAAAGTCTGTTCCTAGACTCAAAACAAGCCTAGTAGATGCGATATTTAAGGCTAATCGAAAAATGGTAGTAACTAATAAGATTGAAGGAAAAGCAGCGAAATCTAAAGGTTTATGTAAAAAGATAGCAACTAAAAGAATAACAATACCGATAGAAATATTAAAAACCATTAAAAGGTCCAACAGAAAAGTTGGAATAGGTATTATCATTATAGCTAAAACCAACATCAGCAGTACTGCTACGCCTAGGTCGTTTATAGGAAATCGTTTAAAAAAATCTTGCCAGTTAAAATCACCAGCAAATGGAATTGACGCCAAAGTATCCCCCTAATCTAGATAGTCATATAAAGATTATAGCGTGGTAGCTCTTGTTTTTTAAGCTGTTTAGAAAAAAACGTTGAAATCTTTATAAAAATTATCTCTTTTTTACTAATTCATTAGCAATATCTACGGTTATATCAGCTATTTCAGCCTTTAACTCTTTTTTTGCAATATTTATCTCATTGCTTAAATTTTGTATCCCACTTTGTAAAATATCATTAATTTTACTCTCAGTCTGTTCAATAATTATTTGTTTTTCTATTTGAGAACTAATTAATATATTTTCAATTAAAGTTTTAGACTCAACTTTTACTCTTTCCATCTCTTCTAGAGCAAAACTCAACGCAACTTCTGATTCAATATTTAAAATTTCAGCATTATTATAATCTAGTTCTATCTTTTGCGCTCTATTTTCTATGTACTTCCTCATTGGGTTATAAAAATATTTTTTTAAAAGAAAAATAAATACAAATATAGTGACTATATGTAGTATTAGTTCAAAGAGATTAGTATTAACCATTCGAATTACCCTTCTGTAAATTTACTTTGAAATATTAATAAAACATATTTTGTGTTATTACCTGTATAATTGCTAACTATTAAATACTTCTATTATTATATATTAAATATACAAGTATTAATATTTATAACTTTTACGAAATTGAAAGATAAAAGGTCTCAAAGCTATTCATCCATTCCTCTATTCATCTTTACCTCTAATATATATTGTTATTCACTATATTCTTTGCTATATTTAGTAATATGATGTTAAGAAAAGCATTTACCCTTATAGAGCTCTTAATAGTAATGACAGTAATAGCTATATTGGCTGGCATACTTATTCCTTCTTTCAGAGGGTACCAATCAGAGGCATGGATAATCAAAGCCGAAGGTGATATTGGAGCATTACAATTAGGAATAGAAGCATATTTCAGAAAACATACAAATGAATATCCTGACTCCTTGGAAGATTTACTTGAAGAGAACCCAAGATTCATAACTACTATGCCGTTTGATCCATTTAAAACTGATGGCAAGATTTATGGATATGAAATAGTGTATAAAACTCCTGGAAATGAACCTTTTTATGTTATCTATTCACAAGGACCAAATAGAGTAAAAAATTGGAGCTGGAACGCTACAAGAGGTTTTGTTGTCATGGAATCTTCTAGTGATGACATTATTTTCACCAATGCCAGACTACAATAAAAACTACTAACTTTAAAATAAAAATCTTTTATGCAATAATACTAAGGTTAAGATAAAATACGGAGGTAAAAATGGCGCAACAACTTGAGTGCAAACACGGAATATATAAACAAACATGTGTCCTTTGTCATGAACTAGCTGACGAAGTAGTTATAAGAGAAAAGCAAGAAGCATTACCCATGAAAAATTGGCAAACAAGTTCATTCATGAGCAACTCAGCACATAATTCTGCCTTTATTGAGCAAGAATATGACATTGATAATGCTTATGATATCGAACCTATTGAAATAGATTCTGACGAAGAATAACCTCAATTAATTAGATTGTAATAAACAAAAAAACCTCAAGCTATGCTTGAGGTTTTTTATTATCTATAAATATTAAATTAAATATTAAAATGTATCCAAATTAAATAAGTCTTTAACTAATTTCTGACCCATAGTTGTATTGTATACTATTTTAGAAAACTCTGCTCTTGTGATAGCTCTCTTTGGGTCACAGGTACCATCATTATAACCATTGATTAGACCATTATCTACAGCAACCTCAATATACTTTGATGACCATCTAGATACTGCCACATCTTTAAATCTGCTTTTCAATGATTTCTCTGGCACAGTCAATCCTTCCAGAACCACTAACGCAGCAACTAACTGCTCTCTTGTAAGACTCTCTTCTGGAGAAAATTCTGTAGGAGAAGTTCCAAGCATTAATCCAGTTTGACCAACAAGTTGTATATAATCAACAAATGGATGCTTAGCAATATCTGTGAACTTATATCCTTTTGAAATATCAATATTCTTCATGTCTAATCCTTTAAGTAAATATAGAACCTTAGCATATTCTGCTCTTGTTACATTTGCTTCAGGATTATAATTTTCAACTGTAACAGAACGAAGTAAGCCAAGAGAAGTTAATTCTTCTATGGATTTTCTAGCCCAGTTATG
>JBAXBT010000055.1:0-7587 GCA_037141875.1 Candidatus Riflemargulisbacteria bacterium | reverse complement strand
CAAATACTTGATAAATATGGATTAATTGATTGGTGCGTAGTTAGCGTTAATAATGACACTGGAGCAATATCAACTTCCCTAGATTTAGATGCTCACTTCCCAAGAACTAAAGTTGATAGCTATCATATTAATCAAATCTTTTCTGGAACTACTTTTGCAAATAATTGGAGAACAAAAAACATCTTCACCGAAGATACTGAGGGATACTTAACTTATAATACAGGAGCAGCAACAACAATAGACGGCCTACTTGCCAGCGCACAAGACAATAACACCATAAAAGCACTTACTGCCTTAAGACAAAACTCCACTCAGGCATTTCCAGGTCGTGGAGCAAACATTAACCTTACCGAACAAAAGGAATGGCCTAGATTTATTATGGATCATCTGATGAATTATGCTCAATATAATGATGCTTCTTCTCTTGAGATGCTAAATAAAATCATCAAAAAACACGGTATAGGACTAACTGCCCACCCTATTTATACTAGATACCAAGAACTACTTGCAGGTGCTCCGATAAATACTCCTGACGACAATATAATCCTCACAATTGGCGCAACATTAAACCACGACAACCCAAACCACCAACCAGTTTACGCAAATGGACTACTATATTATGAATGGCCTAATGAAATAGTCATCGCATTAAGAACTGCCCTAAAAGCAACTTTTAACTTACTTTTCCCTGCTGATGTTGCTGCATTTTATGATAAAGTTTTAGACGTTAGATCCAATGTAGAAATTGGCAACCAATCACATCAAGCTGCAATGAATAACTTTATGACCACCTATCCCAATAAATATCAATTTACTATGCCTTCCCCACCAAAAGAAAACGATATGGGCACACTTTATGTTTATGGCGCAATAACTGCTCAAGAAGCTATTGATTTAAAAAATATATTTACTGCTGAAAAAGAAAAAATTAATGGTCTCCAAGAACGTTCACAAATAACAGGATATGGAGAGAAATGGTATGACGGAAAAGCTTGGACCTTTAATCAATTCATAGTCGGAATGACTGTTAATACTTCCTTACAGAAGATTAAACTTCCCTAAACTGTCTGCAATAATTCTTTCACGAACTGATTATTAATTAGATGGCTAGTTTTATATGCAATGAACTTTGCTCTAATGTCATACCCTGACGAATATAAATCACCAAGCAAATCAAGTATCTTATGCCTCACAGACTCATTCTCATACCTTGGTTCATTAATAAACCCCTTAGTGTCAAATGCCAAACAATTATTTATACCCGCACCTAAAGCTTTGCCATCAGCATGCAACTTAGCAAGATCATCTGCATTACCAAACGTACGGCATTTAAGAATATCGCTCTCAAAAAACTGTCTGCCTTTAAAAATAAAGTTCTGGGCTTTAACCGGAACATGTGGAAAATTGATTGTATAGTTAATAACAAGCTCATCATTAGGAAACGCCATCAAAAATATATCGTTATCATAAAACCTAATGAAAGGTTCCTTTAAAATCACTGTTTTAATCTCTGTTGAAGTTTGCTCTCTACCAGCTTCCATTATCTTTTCCCAAAAAAGCTGGCCACTGCCATCTACTATAGGGATCTCCTCACCTTCTAGCTCAACCTTAAGGTCTGTAATCCTTAGTGCCCACAACACAGAACAAAAATGTTCTATTGTCCGTATCCACACATCACCTTTATTAAGATTAGTACCCAAATGAATTGGAGTAACATTTTCGATACTTAGAGGTATTTCTGTACCGGTAGTTTTATGCACAAAGACAATTCCACCTTGATGAGGAAACATCTTCATCCTCACCTGCTGACCTGAGTGTATTCCTACACTCTCGATCTCTATCTCTTTACTTATTGTTAATCCCATATTTTATTCTAAAGGATTCCGTGATAAGAACACCCCAAAGTAAACTTTGAATCTTTCGCATTTAAAACATCTTCCAAGTATCCATTAAGAGTCCAGTCATTCGATAACTTTATTCTTAAGCCTGTTGAAAGATTCCAAGTAGTATCGGAACCGATAATATCAGAAATAAAATTCAACTGTTCGCTCATCTTTAACTCTAGCCCAAACATAACATCTGCCTTAATAGTAGGAGAATTCAAATTGGTTCTAAACCCAAAATGGCCTGATAATTTATTTGGGAAAGGCTTGCTAAGCACCATAAAAAGATTTGTATTTGAATAAGAAGAAAGGCCTGTTACACCAGCAGCCAAAACCAAAGGATACTCGGTCTTATCACTTAAAACGTAATACTTAAGATTGATAAATACTCCTTCTTTTTGTGTGCTACCAATAAGTCCTAATTCTAAACCTTCAAAAACACCTAAATTAGCAAAATACTGACCTGCTTTTGTGATTTGAGAATTTTGGAAATTCGCTCCTATATCGTATTCTTTATATTTAACAGATGAGGCAATAGGAATATGAATAAGACCATTTGTTCCTTCCATTGACGGCACCGACCATCCAATTGCACCTATAATTAACATAGCGATAATAATTCTTTTCATTTCTTTTCCTCCTTTTTAGTGTTTAGTTTCCAGTTTTCAGTGTCTAGTTTCCAGAACCTAACACTAAAAAAAATCCAAAACCCAAATGTCAAAATCCAAATAAATCCTTAAATCACTAATCCCCAATTATCCTGTTCAGATCATTTAGGGATTTGGCATTATTTGATTTATTTGACATTGTTAATTTGTCATTTGTCATTTACTTTTTCCTTTTGTCTTTCCTTTATTATCCTTCTTAATATCGCTTCTTCCTTTATTACTTCCCTCTGTGGTCCTGCAGGAAAACCCCTTACTACCTGACCATCAGGGATATCTTTGGTTATACCTGCTCTAGCCATAGCCGTAACATCGTTACCAGTTTTCACATGACCAGCAGTTCCAACATCACCTGCAAATAAATTATAATCACCTATTGTTGTGCTCCCTGCTATCGCACAGACTGAAGACAATAGGCTATGTTTTCCTATAAAACAATTATGGGCTATTTGAATTAAGTTGTCCAATTTAACACCATTCATAATTATCGTATCTTGTAGACAACCTCTATCCACACATGTGTTTGCGCCTATTTCCACGTCATCACCTATGATAACTTTACCTATTTGTGAAACCTTTTCCCATTCCTTTAACTGGTTTTTCTCAAACCCAAATCCATCAGCCCCAAGAACTGCTCCAGAATGAATAATACAATTATTTCCCACACTCACTTCGTGATAAATGGAAACATTAGCAAAAATTACAGCATTATTGCCAATCACGCTATCTTTTCCAATATGTGTGCCTGAATATATTCTTGCGCCGTCACCTATTATTGCTCCATCATCTACCTTTACAAAAGAATCTATATAAACATCCTTGCCGACCTTCGCTGACAAGGAAATATCAGCCATTTTGGAAACACCAAGCCGCGTATCTTTAACATAAAATAAAGCAACCAGTCTTGCAAACACAGCCCTTGGCTTATTTACCTTAATAATAGAACTCACTGGAAGGTCATCTGTGTATGCGACAATTGCCATAGCCTTTGTGGAGGTAACTTTATCTAAATATTTTTTATCAAGTAAAATTGTTAAATCGCCTGTATCAGCGACATCTAAACTCCTTAAGGAAAAAACATCTTGATCAACGCCTATAAGTTGTCCACCTATACACTCTGCTATATAAGATAATTTCATTTTACTTTTGTGTTATTAAGTTTACTGATTACAAAACCTGTAATATCCATACCGCCAACTAAAACAGCCTTCTTATCAACAACCACATCTAACCGCAACTGCTTGGCAATTAACTCTGTTGCAGTTATTATTTCCTTTTCTATTTCAGTTGAAAGCTTCTTGTTTAGGTCAGCCAACTCTTGTCGTTTAGGTTCAATTGCTTTTTCAAGTTCTTTCTTGACCTGAAGAATATCCGTTTCTGTACTATCGGCTTTGATTAAACTCTCATACTCTTTTTGTTTTACATTAAAGAAATCTTGCACATCCTGTTGCTTTTGCACAAGATCTGCTTGCGCAGCTATTGCTTTATTGTAAGATTGGAGGACCTCTGAAGTATCAACATAGCCAGTAGCTGAAAACATCATACCTAAAGATAAAAGACCATAAAAAACAACTTTTCTCATTAAATATCCTCCCTTTAATTAAAACGCATTTTCTATATTGAAATGAACAACCATTTGTCCGCTTTGCTTTAGACCATAAGTCTCAAAACCACCGTACTTACCACCATCTCCCCAAGCAAAATCAAATCGTAATGGACCAATAGGAGTTATAACTTTAAAGCCCATGCCGTATCCATAACGCCAATCAGAAGCCCCAGGAGTAATAGCAGAATTAACCATACATTGAGAAAATCCTCTACCTATTTTGCCTATATCAAAAAAACCATAAATATTTATTGTCTCATTTATCATATATCTGAGCTCAGTTGTTCCCATAACTCTTGCACCACCAACACCAAATGGAGTTCCATCCTCATAACCTCTTACGGTAGTTGACCCGCCCGCAAAATACCTTTCGGTGTCAAAAATTGTACCCACAGCGGCATCCGCCTGACCTTTGAACCCTAGAGCAAAATTATCAGACAATGGGAAGAACTTTTGAGCTTGTGCTCTTACCTTAAGATACTCTATTGATGCTCCAAGAACCTTCAAGGAGGTGTCTGCTCGTCCAGATATAAATTCACCTGAAGAAGGATTGAACCTGTTATCTCTACTATCATAGTTTCCCCCGGCACCAATACTTCTTATGCTGTAAGCATCTACTGATACACCAGTAACTGGCTCCGAAATAGGATTAACTGCTCTAATATTATTAACCCTAATGTTGCCAAAAACACTAACAACTTAATCTAGCTTACGTCCAAGGGTCCATTCTCCGCCAGTATTGTATGCATCTAAGCCCTGACCTTCATCTATCTGCCCATCTGTTTGCCATAAACGGAACGTTGTATATGTCCTTGGCCCAAAAACCTCAGGATAAAACCAAGGATTATGGTATCGTAATTCATAATTAGTTTGTTTCTCGCCCCACTGACCTTTAACAGCCAAGTTATAACCTTCACCCAAGAAATTAACAAACTCTAATTGCAAAAAACCAAAGAATCCAGAAGTTGAACCTATCCCACCACCAAACTGAAACGAGCCAGAACGTTTCTCTTGAACACTTATTACAGCAATTACTTTCTCGGGATCAATGCCTGCTACAGGAGGCTCGATATTTAGATTGTCGACAAAACCTGTATTAAAAATACTCTTCATGTCCTCTTTTAAAACATTTATATTAAAAGCTTTCCCTGCCTGAGTATCCATTTCACGGGTTATAACAAAATCTTTAGTATAAGTAAGACCTTTAATGAAGATATCCTCAATAATGCCTTCGTTGATTACAAATATTAAAACACCTGATTCTTTTGGCTCGATAACTTGCTTAATGTTCATAAGCACATAACCTTTATCGTGATAATAAGCAGTTAGAGAAGCAATATCTTTCCTAAGTTTAGTGAAGTCTAAAGGAGAATTCTCCTTTGTATCCATGCTCGCCAGAAGTTCTTTTGCCTTAAAAGTATGCAAACCCATAAACTGAATAGAAGTTATTTTAGGATTTTCGGAAAGTATAAAAACTAAATCTAACTTACCATTCTTATGAAACAAAGGTTCGGCTGTAATATCATCTTTAAAAAGTCCTGTTTCGTAAACTCGCCTAATATCTTCTATAACATTCTCTGTTACAAGCTCATCTCCTGACTTACTAATTAATATTTTCAAAATCTCTGATGAAGGAATTGTAGAATTTCCACTAATAATAACTTGACTGATTGTACCTGCGAATAATGCCCCTGAAAGAAAAAATAGTACTAATGCTCTTTTAATCATAAGTCCACCCTCTTAAAAAATCTTAAATCATTCTATCATAAAGCAATGACTGACGGAAGAAGCTGACTATATATTAGAACGCTTGTCCTAATCCGAAGTGGAAAATTAGGGCTTCTTTTTCGCTATAACCAAAATCAAGTCTAATCGGAACCAACGGAGTAAAGAATCTCAGGCCTACTCCCCCTCCCCACTTAAAGTCTGATAATTGCAAAGACCCACTTGTTGCATTACCCCAATCTGTAAAAAAAGCCAACTGTAACCAGCTTAGCAAAAGTGTCCTGTATTCTAAATTTACCAGAACTTTTTTGGTGCCTGAAATGGCACTCGCAGGATCAGCATATGGGTCCTTGTATCCTCTTAAAGAATAAGCACCACCAACAGTAAAAATATCCTGTTCAAATAACAGTATAGCTCCGTCATCTGAATCTAGATAACCTGCCTCAAAATGAGTACCGAATACTCCATTTGGCCAAAGTTCTTGAAAAATAGTGTATTTGAAATCATATTTTGCATAATTTATCCCACCGAAATTTATGACTCCAAATAAATTATTGCCTTTTTCAATCTCTAAGGAATGCATGGTCCCTCTAGTTGGATGATTAATATCTTGAATGCTATTCTGCAAATAAACAATTCTTACAGCACTTGAGTAGTAAGGCGCGTATTTTGCAGTAGTATCCTGCACATCTTCTTGAGAAAAACCAAGAAGCAACTTACTTTCACCATAGGACAATGGTTGTAAATTAGTTTCCCATCCTCGCCTTTTAACCGACACTGAAGAATTCGTACCTAAAACGTTTTCCATATTTACTTGATGCCAAAGCATAACATTAAATGGCACATTAAATCCAAAAGGCCATGGCTCATTGTATTTAAAATAATAGTTGTAATCAGTCATTAATCTACTTATCGTAGTCTGTGCTTTAAGGAAAATTCCGTCTCCTTGATTCCTAAAATTTGGGAATTTGAGCCCAAAGGTCAAACTGTACAAATCATTTGGCAGTTGCTCAAGACCAATCTGTAAATTATTTATCTTACTTTCAGACATATCATAAAATATATCAACTTTCCCAGGATATTCTGCTGATGGAAGTATTGTTGGAACGCTAACCCTAGAAAAATGCCCCAACCTCATAATAGATAACCGATCTTCTCTTAATTGATTCATATTAAGAATAGAACCTGAGACTAGTTTCATCTCTCGATACACAATATTTCTATTTATTGTATCTAAGCCTGTAAGAACTATCCTTGCTATTTCTCCCTCATCAACGTTGTAAATTAGTGTGCCATACTGATCTACAAAAAACACATTAGAAACCCTAGCTAAAACATATCCTTTATTTACATACTTACTTTCAATAACTTTAACGTCATCTTTTGTCTTAGAGTAATCTAATGTTTGACCGACTTTATTGAACAAACTAGCCTTTAAACTGGCGTCGTCCAAAACACTTACATTGCTCAATTGTATTTGCTCTATCTTATGATTCAATGCAACAGTAAAATACAAGCTAACCTCTTGGTCTGCTGTTTTTCTCACTCTTACATTAACATCATTAACCAGACCACTTTTTAGAAGATTTGAAATATCACTAATCAAATAATCATAATAAAATCTTTCTTCAGACTTTATAAACTGTAATCTTTGTGTAACCTCAATTGATACATGGTCATCTCCTTCTTCTGTTAAAAAACCCACTTT
>JBAXBT010000054.1:0-7722 GCA_037141875.1 Candidatus Riflemargulisbacteria bacterium | reverse complement strand
TCACTAAAAATAACCCTACCCTTTAAATCGCTTTCAAGAATCATGTATCCGGATTTCCCAGCAAGTGTTTTATTGTAAGTTTTTTCCAAACCTTCTCTGCCATCATTATCCCACCCAGTAAATCCTAATAATTGACTAGCAGTTCTTTTCCCTGGATAAATTCTTATAGAATCTGGCAAAAGGTCAAATCCTTTGGCCGTAAGCTTCATCGCAGTTGGTTGATCAACTTTTGGTTTAACTAAAATATATGAACTATATGCTAATAATTGACTGGCCCGAGCAGGGCTTAGGTCTAATACATCTATCATTTCTCTATACACCAATCCTTGATTCTTTTTCTTATAACGAGGGTCCAAGTATATAGAGTATGCTTTTGATGAAGAAGCAAGTGGCCAACCATTCCTATCTAAAATATCACCGCGATTTGGATAAAGAGTTATCTTTCTCTTTTGTTGTGCTTTAGATTGGTCTCGAAAAAAATCATATCTGACTATTTGCAAATAAAACATTCGTAGAACTACTAATGAAATAAGGAAAACAAAAAATAAACATATAATCCAAATATTCCTATTCTGTTTATTCATAAATATACTCAATCTTTGTAGGGAAACTCATACCCAATTCTTCTTCAGCCTTTCTGCTTATCTCTTTAAGGTCATTAGCTGTTTCAATACTTAAAAAAAGTATTTTATTGTCGTCTCTTAACTTATTAAGCTTAGTTTGTTCTGCCTGCAGAGTATAATTTAATTTAACATTCACAGTTTGAATAATCAAAGAAAAAACTATTAATAAAAAGACAACTACAGATAAAATAATATTAATTCTTGAACGTTCCATTTATTTCTTCTCTATTCCTCTTAATCTTGCACTTTTAGATCTACTGTTTGATTTAACTTCATCCCATTTAGGAGGAATCGCACCTTTTGTTAATTTTAAACCATCACCGTTATTTAGAAAAGTTTTAAAGGTGTTCTTAACTATTCTATCTTCCAAAGAGTGAAAGGTTATAACCAACATCCTTCCTCCACTATTCATTATTGACCAAAGATCAAAAATAGACTGTTCTAAGATGCGAAGTTCACCATTAACTTCAATTCTAAGTGCCTGAAAAACTCTCTTAACTGAACTTTGCTTATTCTGGTAATCTCCATAAATAACTTCATGAATAAGGCTTACCAATTCGGTTGTTTTAGTAATTGGAGAAATATTTCTTCTTTTTACTATCTCTGCCGCAATAAGCCTGCTCTTTCTTTCTTCACCAAATTCATAAATAATATTTGCTAATCTTTCTTCATCATAATCTCTAATAATCTGTTCAGCCGTCATTACACCACTACTTTGATCCATACGCATATCCAGTGGACCTTCGTTCATATAAGAAAAACCTCGTTTTGCCTCATCAAGCTGAAAAGAAGACACCCCAAGGTCAATCAAAATTCTATCCACTTTTACTTTTTTTCCTAAGACATTCTTTGCCTCTGAAAAATTACCATGGAATAACATTAATCTTTTATCCACAATTCTATTACTAACGAATTTAAGCGCATCATTATCCTGATCAAGACCATAATAAGTAATCTCAGGATATTTATCTAAAATCAAAGAAGCATGTCCTCCTCCTCCGATTGTACAATCTAAAACGATATTGCCCTTTTCTGGAGCAAGGAACTTAAGAACTTCTTCTGAAAGTACAGGAACATGATAATTCATTTCTTCTCGATAAACTGAAGAAAAGCATGTATACCTGCATTAAGATTATGGAAATATTGTTTATTTGTATAAAAAAACATTAGCAAAGCAAATAAATTACAACTCATTGAAAAAACTATAGCCTTCTCAGGCAAGTAAGGATTGGTAACAATCTTTATATCCTTTATGTGTTCCTTTTTAATAAAATTATCATGTGAAAAGAACACTAATCCGACTTTTAAAAAATTTGCAAACTCAAATTCATGCTTGTCATAATCCCACCAATTATCACTTCTTATTAAATTTAAAGTAATACCTTCAGCATACATCTCTGCCTGATTATCTCCTGTCTCAAAAAATATTGTTGGGATTACTACCGGTAGTGTTTTTGTATAAAAAACCATAAATTCATCTTGATTAGGAGGCAACATCCCAGGTTCAAACAACTGGTTATCTAATCCAAAAAAAATCCTCTTTAACGCACCAGCTTCCCTTTGAACCTTTTCGAAAGTATCTTTGGGAATTGTTACTCCTTGTTGAAGTATCTTAGTCATAATCTGGTTATGCGTATTAAGTAATTTATCCATCTGTTGATTCAGGTTATGTTGATGAGCCTGTTCTGAACGATTACCTTGGTTCATTTGTTTTACAGTATGTGCACCTATATTTTCTAGACTCATTGTTCTTCCTTATTATTCGCCCTAAAGTATCTTGTCACTGATATATCATCTAAAAATTTTGATTCTTCTTTATCCATCATTTTCTTCCATTCTAGTCTTTTCTTTTCTTTATCTTTATCCAAAATTTTCCTATCTCTTATCGCCTTAAGAAGCTTTTTATCTTCTTCTTTTTTTCTATCTTCTGCTTTAATTGTTCTCTTTTTTTGCTCCTCAAGTCTTTCTTGTAATACCTCAAGATGATATTTCCTTAACTGAATCTCTGTAAAATCAAAAGGTTTTAATCCCTGATAAATATCAATAATATGTTTATGCTCTTGATCCTGTTCCTCAATAATTCTTCGTTCTTTTTCTCTTTCTTCTTCTAAAGCTTTTTGAGCTTTAGCAACCTCTTCTTTTTGTAATGCTTCTCGAATATTTCTTACCCTTAATACTGCTGCTAATTTGTACTTAAAACTCTTGCTTTTCTTTTGCTTGGGCATAGATATAGTATAACGTTCAATCGTTCAATCGTTCAATGGTTCAATGGCTTACCCCTCGACTTGTCCTGAGTAGCTCTAAAAAAGCAAAGACGGAAACTATTTGCAATATATATACAAATGTCATCCCGACTGTAATGGAGGGATCTCTCGACTACGCTTGAGATGACAAATTAAGAGAGTTTACCCTGAGGGAGCTTTTGCGAGTCGAATGGGCTCGAAATGACAAAAATGACAATTATTCAAAAGACTCAAATACTCTACAAAACAACTTCAAAAAACTGTAAAAAAAATGCTTATTTTTTTTGAATTTTCTATTATAATGTCTGTATGTTAGGCAGTACTGTTGAAATCAAAAATGTAAATAAATTCTTTGGTGATTTTCAAGTTTTAAAGGATATCAACTTAGAGATTAAAAAGGGAGAATTCTTCTCTCTTCTAGGACCTTCTGGTTGTGGCAAAACTACTCTATTACGTATGATCGCTGGTTTTGATGAGCCTAGCGCTGGCGATATACTTTTAGATAGCATTAATTACAATCAAATCCCTGCCAATAAAAGGCCCGTTAATACAATATTTCAAAACTATGCATTATTCCCAAATCTTACTGTTTTTGAGAACGTTGCATTTTCCTTAAGGTTAAAAAAATTACCTGAACAATTTATCAAAGAAGAAGTTCACAAGTATCTCGAATTAGTAAAACTTAATGACCATGCAAAAAAGAACACTGCTCAACTTTCTGGAGGACAAAAACAAAGAGTCTCCATTGCTAGAGCATTAATTAATAAGCCAAACGTTCTACTATTAGATGAACCACTTAGTGCCTTAGACGCTAAACTTCGTCAACAGCTACTTGTAGAACTTGATACAATCCACGATGAAATAGGCATTACCTTTATTTATGTTACTCATGACCAACAAGAAGCTCTTGGTGTTTCTGACAGAATAGCAGTCATGAATGAAGGTAGAGTTTTACAAGTTGGTACTTCCAGAGAGATTTATGAACATCCAACCAACTATTTCGTGGCTAATTTTATTGGAGAAACAAATAATATTGAGGGTATTATTACAGAAGCTAGCCCTGAAAGAATTATTGTAAAACCAAACAAAATAGACAACTTAACAATGTCTCAAGAATACAAATTATCCAGTGATTACAATGAAAACGAAGTAAAAATTGGACAAAAGATTAAACTTTCATTACGTCCTGAAAAAATTGACATTTCAAAAGAAAAACCTACTGGAGACAATCATTTTAATGTTACAGAAGGAATTATCCATGAAATTATTTATAATGGTTTTCAAAGTAAAATCTATGTCAAAGTTAATGGAGGTAAAATGCTAAAAGTATATCGGACACATTTATACAATGCCCACCAAGAAACAGTATTTAATTGGAAAGACAAGGTTTATCTTACTTGGAACCCTGATGATGCCTATATTATTGAGGTAGAATAAAAAGATGTCCAACCGTCGTTACGGTTATTACTACACTGCTCCCTTAGTTTTCTGGGTATTAGCCTTCTTCCTTATTCCAATAAGCATTATCTTAGTTTTTAGTTTCTTAAAAAAAGGGCTATATGGTGGCGTAATTTATGAATTCTCTTTATCGGCATATCAATCACTGTTAAACCCTACTCTCTTTAAAGTACTAATCACTACCTTATATATGTCCTGCGTTGCTACCTTGCTAACGTTAATGTTAGCAATACCTACAGGATATTTTATTGCTAGAAGTAAACACAAAAATTTCTTTTTATTTCTTATAATAATTCCATTTTGGACAAATTTTTTAATACGAATATATGCCTGGATTGCTATATTGGGAAACAATGGCTTCTTGAATCAATTTTTAATTAAATCTGGACTATTAGAAAATAGCATTCAATTCCTTTACAACCCTTTAGCGGTTATCTTGGTTTTAACCTACACCTATCTTCCATTTGCTGTTCTACCACTTTATTCAACCATTGAAAAATTTGATTTTTCATTATTAGAAGCTGCTAGAGACTTAGGAGCCACTAAGTTCGAATCATTTTATAAAATTCTATTACCAAACATTAAAAGTGGAATATTTTCTGCTATACTCTTTGTTTTTATCCCCGCATTCGGAGCTTATGCCATACCTCAACTGGTTGGAGGCAGAAACTCTTTTATGATTGGAAACATAATTGCCAGAGAACTAACTGTTACAAGAAACTGGCCACTTGCCTCAGCGATGTCTTCAATGCTTACATTTATTACAATTATTGGGGTTCTATATTTTCTGAGAGAGAACAATAAAGGGAGTAAAAATAAAACCAATGTCAAAGCATAAAACCTCTAGCTTCAATCGAGGACTATATAGTACTTCAATGTTTATCTTAACCATCTTTTTCTTTTATGCGCCTATACTTGTTTTACTAATCTTTTCCTTTAATTCATCCAAGTCTATGATGTGGGAAGGTTTTTCGTGGCGATGGTACAGCGATCTTATCTATAAATCTCCAGCACTTTGGGCGTCATTTGACAAAAGTCTTATCATTGCATTCTTCTCAGCACTTGTATCTACTTTTATAGGCACAATTGGTGCTATCGGCCTTTATTGGTACAACATCAAATTTAAAAAAACATTACAATTAATGACCGTTGTTCCAATGCTGTTGCCTGAAATTATTTTAGGAGTTGCCTTACTTATTTTCTTCTCAAGTGCTGGAATGAAATTAGGTCTTTTTACTATCTTCTTAGCACATACAACCTTTTGTATACCTTATGTTTTTCTTATAGTTATGTCCAGATTAGATGAGTTTGATAAATCAATTGTAGAAGCAGCATATGACTTAGGAGCAACTGAATTAATTGTCTTAACAAGAATTATCGTTCCTATCTGTATCCCTGCGATTGTGGCTGCTTTTCTAATAAGCATAACCTTGTCACTTGAAGATTTTGTTATAACCTTCTTCGTAGCTGGACCTGGTTCTACAACCTTACCCTTGTATATTTATTCCATGATTAGATTTGGAGTGTCTCCTGTAATAAATTCACTTTCAGTTATAATACTTATAGCAACCGTTATATTAAGTTTACTATCATTAAAATTTGCAAAAGGAATATTTAAATAATCAGGAGGTGCATACAAACTTACTTATACGTATGAAAATTTTAAAGGAGGAATAAATGAAAATTAATAAATTAGTTATATTATGTTCGATGATTTTATTATTGTTTTTAACAGGATGCGTTGGTGGCAAAAAAGAAAAACCAACACTTTATGTTTATAACTGGACATATTATTTGCCTGCAGAAGTTATAACTGCTTTCGAAAAGAAATTTAATGTTAAAGTAGTTTATGATGTATTCTCTTCAAATGAAGAAATGTTCGCAAAATTAAAAGCCGGAGGAAAAGGTTATGACCTAACATTCCCTTCTGGTGACTTCACCAAAATTATGATTAAAGAAGGCATGCTAGCTCCAATTGATAAAACATTGATACCTAACTTCAAATATATTGACGGACGTATGATAGCCAAAATTAAATTTGATGAAGGGAATAAGTTCAGCGTACCTTATATGGTAGGAACTGCAGGTATCGCAGTTAATAAAAATCAGGTAAAAAATTATGAACACAGCTCCTCTATCTTCGGACGAAGTGATCTTAAAAATAAAATGACACTATTAGATGATATGAGAGAAGTAATCGGGCTTGCACTTAAAAACCTTGGATATTCTGTAAATACTACAAGCGACGAGGAATTAACTAAAGCAAAAGACCTAGTATTGCAATGGAAAAAGAATGTATTAAAGTTTGATTCAGAGTCATTTGGTAAAGGATTTGCTTCAGATGAATTCTTAGTAGTACAAGGATATGCTGAAAATGTTTACTTAGAACTTGATGAATCTCAGAAAAGCAAAGTTGATTTCTTTGTTCCTAAAGAAGGTGGTCCAATGTATATGGACAGCATGGTAATTCTAAAGGATTCAAAAAACATAGCGCTTGCTCATCAGTTCATTAACTATATTCTTGAACCAGAAAATTTTGCAAAAATCGTAGATTTCCTTGGACTTCCTTCAATTAATACTGGAACAAAAAAGTTCACAACAACAACTCCTAACTATCAAATAGAGGATCTAGCTAACTGTGAATTTAAAGAAGACCTAGGTGAAGCAGTTGAAAAGTACAATAAAATCTGGGAACAGATAAGAATTTAATTAATTCATAAAACCCCTGCCTATGGCAGGGGTTTTATGAACAAAGTAAAAAGTTTTATCCGATATTAATTAAATCTAAGTGATACATTTATTCATCTTGCTATTAAGTATGTTGCTTCTCGTAAAGATTGTATCGCTACTTCTTCATTAATAATTCCTATCCCGTTACTTGAGAAAGCATTAATGATAATGTCATTTATCCTCTGGCTATTCTGGGAAAGTTTCCTAAGACTAAGACTTTCTGGATATTCCAGAAATAATATGTGATTTTGTATTTCATCAAATAAATTACGCGAAGCTTCAACATCCCATTCGCTCCGACTATCCCCAAGCAATGCAACTAGTTTATGTAAAATATCACTTTCAATCTTATCTATTATTTTCTTGTCAATTTTGTCATTATTAAAAATAGGTAATGATTGTATACGTTCATTTAATTTTTCATGTCTTAAGGGGTATAATACTCTTCCCCCTTCAGGTGTATTAATTTTTAATTTTTTCATTGATTCTTTTAGGTAATCAAAATCGTTATCGAAATGGTTAATCAATATATTTGACAATAATTTCATAAATGCTGGGTTTTGCATTAACTCTTTAAAATCAGCCGTTATTAAATCTGATTCAGATTGAATTATTTCAAATAAAGATTCATTGTCTAAAAATCTATCAACTACTCCTGTAATTTTTTC
>JBAXBT010000053.1:0-7731 GCA_037141875.1 Candidatus Riflemargulisbacteria bacterium | reverse complement strand
AAGCATAGTTAGAATTATAGGCAATGTCTTTCTCCATTGAAAAATGATATGTACCAGTTGGTCCATTGTTTCTAAGAACTAAAGGGGCACCAAATGAACTAAGTCCTTCTGCTCCTATTTTAAAAGCTGAAAGATCATACATTCCATTTCTTTTAATATCAAAGACCACATATGTGCCATCACATGTAAAATCAATTCCATCCCACCCCTTATAATCAGAAAAACTAAAATCAATGGATCTTTCCAGTTTTTTAAATTGATCTGTAGACTCTGTAGATAAAGAATTTGCGAAATTTATTTGCCCATCTGTTAGTATCATCCCATGATATATTTCTTTATTTGCTCCAGCTAAAAACCGTATATGCCATTTAGTATCTTTCCAGATATATATCCCTGAATCTTTTCCCTCAATAAAAACTGGCTTACCAGAACTAGGGAAAATAGAATCTGTCCACCAAGCCAGAGGATTAGCATCATCATATGAACCATTCTCGAAATCTTCTAACACAGTAGGAATAACTAACTTTCCTATTTTATAAGTTTTAAATAATTTAGGCTGATGAACAACTGTAAGCTTAATCTCCTTACCTACTGACGCAGCTATAACCTTACCTGCCTTGCTACTCTTTAACCCTATACTAAAATTGCCAGTATAAATACCAGTATTTTTACCAGTCTCTGCAACTTTTGCAATAATTGGTTCTGCTCCATCTTGGTTGGACTCTACTTTAATATAAAAGAAGTCTCTTCGATTTGGATTCTTGTCTTTTCCTTCTGCCTTAATATAAACAGTATCAACTATTATAGGATCCTTACCAACTAAATAATTAAACCCAGCATCTAAATAAAGGTCAAAATCCATTACTTGCGGGTTTAGATTATCATGAATATAAAAGTTTTTTATAAGCCCAGCAAAATGAGCTAACCCAAACCATGCCCAAGTACTGCTAAAATAATCCATTTGTGCATTCCACTCAGAATGGTCAAAAACAGTCCAATATCCACCCTCTGCACTTTTAGAATACCAACCATCAGCTTCATCATAAGGAGTACCAATCTCTGTCCTTGAATCTACCTTATCAGCAGGAACATGCTTGGCAAGATTTTCTGGTGTTTCGTTTGCCAATTGGTCATCAGGAATAACATATTGACGTTTACTAAAACCATCAGCTTCAGGAGTAATCAATGGATTTAAAAGTTTTTCTATCATTGCAAATGTCTTAGGATTTGGGTCAACTAAATAGGACGACCAAAAATATGACAAATAAACACCATATTGAGCACAATTAGCTCTAGAACTAAATGAGTTTTGCAAATAATTGGCATCTACTTTGGGCTCGTAATTAGACTCATAAAGAGCATAATCACCATCATGCCAAAAAACTGAAGCAACCTTTTTAGCCTCATCATAGTTCTCTGTCTTTTTCCAATCGCCCTTCCGATCATTCATCCTAAAACTTAAAAAATTATATGGACCATACTGGCTATTTCTTTTTAAATAATCCTTTGCTCTTTTGTCGCCATACCAATCATAATCAACAGCAATACGCCAAAGTCCTCTAAAAGCATCGGTACCAAACTCTGGCTCACGTCTGCTTTGACCATCTCGAAGTTTACCATTTTTATCAACATTTACCCAATCAGGAAGAAGATTGGATTTTGGCCATCTTTGCCTCTTTTTTAGGTCCTGGGTATGTGTTTCTCCTTTTTTATCAATCCAACTACTAAATGACATAACTGATGATTCATGAAAAATACGATAAGATGAATCCACCAAGTCCAACCAATTATGATCAGGGTCAAAATCATCAAAAATACGATAAGTAAATGGAGACAAGTAACCAGGCTCAATATCCTTTATATTATCTCCACCAGCAAAATATCTATTATTATTATTTACAAACGTTTCTTTATCCCAAATATCTTTAATTATCTCTTTAGCATTTTTTGCGTAATCAGAATATTTATCTTCTTTTTTGCTGCCCCACAACTTATCAGCCATTATAAGACTTAAAGCGATATCTTCATCTGCATCTGAAGCAGCATCGTAACCATCACGCCAAGGGTTATTCGGATCATTTTCTTTAGACGGAGGTTGCCATCTATAATAAATAATTCCATCTTCTCTCTTTCCATCACCATCTCTATCGGCAATAGTTGGAGCCCATCTCCACGCAAATAGATTGTCACCGTCAAGACCAAGTTCAGCTAATGTTTTCCAACCATTGTCAGGATGATTTTTATCCTTCCAATAATATACATACTTTAATTGACTATGCTGAAGATTATCTTTAGTCCATTTCCAAACTTTATCGTACGTTTTTTTGTCTTTCATAAAAATATCTCGCAACATAGCATATGATGACGACTCACTAACAACTAAAAGCTCAAAAGGTTTGGCAGGATTAGACCAATCTATATCGGCAACACCATCATTATCAATATCCACAGAATCCATGAAAGCATTTGGCGCTCCATCATCACCTATCATTTTAGGATGAGTGAATTTACCTGACCACCAATCGGCAGCAAAATTCTCGTGCTTTATATAATGATTCCAAACTGATTTTAAAACAGGAACTGATCTTTTCTGATAATCAGCAATTAAACCATCAAAATTTCTTTTATTCTGGCATCCTCTTAATAAAAATAATAATATAAAAAGAACTACACAAAAACTAATAAAATATAATAATTTTTTTTTAGGACTTTTTTGTCTTTTTTGTTGTTTTATCTGCATATGATTATATTATGCACAGCAACAGAAATATAGTCAATTTGGTCTTTATGACTAACCTTTAACTGCTCCAGCAGTAAGTCCCTTTACTATATGTTTCTGTAATAAGAAAAATAACAATAAAACTGGCAAAGTTGCAACTGTCGCAGCTGCCATCATAAGGTCATATCTGTTCTGATAGTTACCAACAAAAAGTCTTATCCCAATAGGAATTGTTAATGTATCAGAATCAGTAAGAATCCATGCAAACATTAATTCATCCCAAGCTTGCAAAAATATATAGATACCGGTAGCTACAATCCCTGGAATAGCTAAAGGCAAAGTAATCTTCCAAAAAACTTGAAATGCATTACAACCATCAACTCGAGCAGATTCCTCTAGCTCTACAGGGATTGAAGCAAAAAAACTTCTGAGAATCCAGATAGAGAAAGGAACAAAGAACGCTGTATAAATAAAAGTTAGCCCACCATGTGTTCCCTGAATAGAAACACCGCTTACATCACTAATCCATTTAAACATTATAAATATCGGAATTAAATACATAATTTGTGGAATCATTTGAGTAGCTAAAATGGATACTCCAAACGCCTTATTGCCAGGGAAATTGAATCTTACTAATGCATAAGATGCTAAAGTAGCTAAAATCATAGCAAACAACATTGTAAAACCTGAAATAATAATACTGTTCCTAAGATAAAGTCCAAAATCAATATTCTTCCAAAGATCTGCGTAATTTTCAACCATAACTAACCTGTGTCCTAAAGGTAATTGTAATGAGTAATAAGGCTTGGCTTTTAAATCTTTCATAAAAGATATTCTGCCATAAGAAGATCCAATTATAAGTTCATCACCATTTGCTATTAAATTTGTTGCCTCACCACTTGTATAATTGGATTTCGGATCAACAATAACTCCATCTTTTAGCTCTCTAACTAAGTTGTTTGAGTCTAAATATAATTTTTCAGTATTCATATTTACTATTCTTAATCCTGTGGGGCTAACAATAAAAAGTTTTTCACCCTCAATTAATATATCTTCAAATAAATTAACGCCATAATCTTTTCTTCTTTCTACTTCTGCTTTGTTGAGATTTATAAAATAAAGACCATTTTGAACAAGAAGAATTAACTCATTACCCTTAATCTGTTTAATCTTTTGAACACCAGCTGGATAATAATTCTCTCCCAAATCAATTCTCTTTTCTTCGATAAAGGTAGATTTATTAAAAACAAGGATATATTTATTTGTTCCAATATATAATTTATCACCATCAACATACAGTGATCTAATAAAGCTAGAATGTTCTGTATTTAATCTAACTGTCCTTTTCAATGTGAGGTCTTTTTTATCATAAATGAATATTTTATTCATTCCTTCTAGTTCTATAGTAAAAACTACTAAATCATCATAGGCAATAATTGAAGTATTTCCTAAACGATTAGTATCTACTCCAGTTACAGGGTTTGATGCTTTTGCTTTAACAATAAGAGACCTTCTGTCTATTTTATATAATCCCTTTGTTGAGTTAGCCAAATAAATATAATCTTGGTCAATATAATAATTAACATCTCTTCCATTAATTTTCACACCACCAATGGAACGCTTTGAATCAACGTCGTATTTGGCTATTCCTCCGTCTTGTGAAAAAGCATATAAATCTTTTCCAGCTATCTCCATGCCAATAACATCATTTTTGGCACGACTAAATCCTACTTTGCCACTTAATATATCATTATTATTTTTAAAAGATGAAAACATCATCCAAAAAATTGGGAAAGAGTTAATTATTAAAAAAGCAAACATTAAAACAAGAAAAAAATTTCTTAAAAGCTTTTCCTTTTGATAATAGTTTATTTTAAACACTTAAAAGATCTCCTCTGTTTTTTTGTAATGTTTGTACCAAAAATTAACTATTACGATCATTACTAAAAGCAACAGAACAGAAGTAGCTGCACCAGCACCAAAATCCCATCTCATAAACGAATTACGAAAAATATTAGTCATCATAAGATCTCCCCATTTACCAGGAAAACCAGCTCCATTACCAAACATCATAATAACTATATTAAATGAATAAGTATTGTAAATCATTCCAAACAAAACAAGAATCATCCAAACTGGACTTAACATTGGCCAAGTTATTTTCCAGAATGTCTTCCACTTCCCTGCGCCATCAATCTTGGCAGCATCATATAAAGACTGAGGCACATTCTGTATACCTGCAAGCAGCATTAACATTGAAAAAGGCCAGAATCTCCAAATTGTTGGAATAATAATAGCCCATATTGAATTAACACCTACTAACCAAAATGGTTTCTGAGCTAATAAATGTAACCAATCAACTAAAATAATATTAATTATTCCTATGCTTTGTTGAAACATAAATCCCCATAATATACCAGTTACGTATGTAGGAACTATCCAAGAAAACATAAACAATGTTCTAACTAGCCCACGACCTTTAAATTCATTACTAAGCATTAAAGCAACAATCATACCAACAGCTGTTTGACCAATCGTAACCAAAAATGAATATATAATAGTATTTCTTACTGCATCATATATTCCAATTCTCATTGGACTGGAAGGATTAAACATTACATCATAAAAATTATCAAAACCTACAAATGGTGCTCCCAAATATTGATTAAGAGTAAAATTATTAAGTCTTAAGAATGACATATAAAGACCTTGAACTATTGGAAACAAATGCATAAGAATCATGGCAATCATTGTTGGCAATATAAAATAATAAGCTATCTTATATTTATTATAATAATATTTTGATTTAACCCAGAAACTCATACCAGTAGTATTTAACATTAGCCTTAAAGTCCTATCTGTTCATCATAAGGACTTTATCAACTTCTATTGCGGCCTTTTTTAAAACATCTTCATGAATTACATCATAAGAAAATTCATTCTTATTACTAAGCACGTGTTCCCACATGATACCAAATCTTCTATTAAGAGGTTGTTCAATCTGTGCCCATTCAGGTATACAAGGGTAAGCTCTGCCATATTTGACTGCTTCTCTGTATACTGATCGTCTTACATCTTGAGTGAAATAAGGATCATCAAAGGCTTCAATTGCAGAAGGAAGAAAACCACTACGCTTTGAATATTCTACTTGAGCTTTTTTGCCAACTAAATACTTGATAACTTCCCATGCTTCATCTTTATGTTTAGATTTATTAAAAATTGATAGATTGCTGCCACCAACGAAAGTAACTTTTCCTTTTGGACCTTCTGGATAAGGAGCAATGTCGAATCTCTTTGCAACATAAGTATTTGCTGCTCCACCTTGCTCTTCAGGAGTTGTAAGAGCTCTTAACTCATTAGAACCAGTAAATATTATTGCATATTCTCCGTTATTAAATGCATTCTCTACTTGTGAAGTATTTTGTTCTAAACATGCTTCAGGAACATAACCCTTAATAACTAAATTTACTAAAAAAGAAAGCCCATTAGCAGCTTCTGTAGAATAAAGAGAACACTCTTTATTATTCTCTTTTAGAAAATCCCCACCTGCCATCCAAATCCAAGGCGCTAAATTATGAACTACATTCCAGTCGTTCTTACCTGTTATCCCTAAAGGATAAACTTTCTTACCATCAATAGTAAGGTCTGCTTTTTTAATTTTCTCTAATGTCTTTTGAAAAGATTCCCAAGTAGCTAAATCATTTTTACTAAGGCCAAGTCTATTAAAAACATCTGTTCTGTAATACATAGCTCTTGCATCAACAAACCAAGGAATTGAAGTAACAACATTGCTACCATCAATACCGGAATATCTCCAAGATGATGGAAGAAAGTATGATGCGCCACCAAGTTCCTTAACTTTACCTGTAAGGTCAGCTAATGCGCCCATCCCAGTTACTGCACCAACCCAAGTAGTTCCAAGCTGTAAAATATCTGGACCTTCTCCAGACATAGTAGCTATTGTTATTCTCTGCCAAGCGGAACCCCAATCAAGAGAGGTAATCTGAACTTTTATATCAGGATTATTTTTATGAAAATCTTCTAAAATATTATTAAGGTCATTAATAGGTTCTAAGGAATTAGGCATAACCCACATTGTAACCACTGTCTGGCCACTCTTTTTTTCTTTTGCTCCACAACCGGTAAAAAGTAATGATGCTGAAATTAACAAAATGGAAACTATAATCAACGAGAAATGTTTATTCATAATTGGTACCACCTCTGAGTTTTTTTTCAGGTGTCATGATAGCATTGGCGTTGGTGGCTGTCAATTTTAATGATTACTATTTTATAAAAGATTTATAAATAAAAAAGACGCCACTAAGTGACGTCTTTTTAAAACAAAATCTAAAATTAAATTTATGTCTAATTACTGTTGTGTTGTTTCTTAGTAATTAAGTCGTTAACCTCTTTAACTGGCCCAAAAGTTTCTATTGGCAATTCTACAGTAATTGAATTTACTCTACCCATAGCTCCATTCCATAAACCTGGATGTTCCATTCTTCTGACCATTTGACCTGTTTGTTTATCTGTCTTCTCAACAACAAAACATCTTCCTTCATCCACAAAAGGAGTTAAATTTTGAAAAGGTTCACCATGAATATCTAACGAGCTAAACGCAATATCAACAGGATTAAAATACTCACCTTGAGTCATCATCGCTACTTGCTCTGATGTCCTTAACTCATCCTTTTCAACAATTGAAACTGTTGGGAGCCCGTCAACTAAAACATAGAAAGGTCCTCCACCTGGTTCCCCTTCATTCTTTACAACACCTAAAATTCTAAAAGGTCTATTTAATGCATTCATTAATAAGGAAATCTTTTTGTTATCATTAGCCTTAGCAAACTTATCGAAATCCATAAATAAATTAAGTTTATAGTCCTTAACCATCTGCAGTAATTCTTTTTGCGCATCTTCTCCACTGATTGTTTCAGATATTAAATTATCCAAAAGAGTCTTTAACTTAACTTGAAAAAAAACTAACGCACCTACCATCTTTAAATGTGAAC
>JBAXBT010000052.1:0-7811 GCA_037141875.1 Candidatus Riflemargulisbacteria bacterium | reverse complement strand
TGAAAATTAGTCAGTTCTTGGTTATAAATTTTGATGTTAGTAATAAGATGAATGTTTTTAATGATTTCAGTATTAGTAGTTATCATGGTTGCTCTTTGTTTGATTGTATTTTTGAATTGTTCAGGAATACCAATATATTTGTTAACATTAAGTTTATTTTTTAGTCCTGCTGGGTGGATGTATATGTTGGCAGTTGTGTTGTTGTCAAAAAAAGCTTGTAATCCGCCTGTGTGGTCGTAATGACCATGGCTTATTATAAGGTCAGTTATTTCTTCTAGATTAATTCCTAGTGTTTTTGCGTTTTCAGCGAATAAATTGCTTTGTCCAACATCCATCAGAATCATTTTTTTATCAATTTCAATTAGAATACTTAAGCCATGTTCTCCAGATAAAGGAGAAGATGGTGCGTGATTATCAATAATAGTTGTTATTTGAATGTTAGTCATTAAGATATAATATCACCTTAGGAGATATTATATATGACAATCGATGGATTGGTATCAAAGTTAAAGATTACAGTAGATTGTTCAAAGTGCGAGCTTTGTTGTAAGTTTAATTTTAATATAGGTGAAAAGTATGCCTATGAAGATCTTCCATTAAGTGGCTTCCCTAGGGAGCTATGTGAAGTTATTTTAGAGAAAGTTGGAGACGAATATGTGATTCCGGAACTTTGTAAGCACTACAAGGCAGGGTGTGGCATATTTAGTGAAGAAGAGAGACCAATCTTTTGTGATTTATTCCCAGTGATGATTGCCATGAGTAGTCGAGGAAGAGTAAATGTATATGTAGATAAGAATTGTCCTGAGTGGAATAAAATTCAGAATAAATTTAACCAAAAAGAATTTTCACATGCTTTTTTCCAAAATGTAGTTGAGGCGGTTGAGTGTGATTTGTTGCCTTTAGTATTTAAAAAAGAGTATGAGGAACTTGGGTATAAGCTTAAGAAGCTAATCTGATTTGTTGTCTTAGATATCATATGTCGCTATAATTAGTTTATGAGTGACTTTGAAGACAAAATTATTTCAGGGAAAATTATTTCTCAGCAAATCAGAGATGAAGTTAAAGAGGAAGTCACTACTTTAAAACAGCAAGGCATATATCCTCATTTGGTAGTTATTTTAGTTGGAGATGATCCAGGGTCTCATGTTTATGTTAGGAACAAAGAGATTGGTTCTGCTTATTGTGGGATAGGGTCTACTGTTATTAGAGAGAGCAAAGATATAAAAGAAAAAGACCTACTCCAAATCATAAAAGGCCTTAATAAAGATAAAAATGTTCATGGGATATTAGTTCAAATGCCTATACCAGAACATATTAGTAAAGAGAAAGTAATTTTAGCTATTGATCCAGCAAAAGATGTTGATGGATTTCACCCATATAATGTAGGGCAGATGTTTTATGGTAATCAAGATGCAATGATGCCATGTACTCCTTCAGGAATCATAGAGTTATTAGATAGAGAGAATATTGAAATATCTGGGAAGCAAGTCGTTGTTGTGGGACGTAGCAATATCGTTGGGAAACCAGTTTTTCATATGTTGTTGGAAAGAAACGCAACTGTTACTATTTGTCATTCCAAAACGAAGAATCTTCCTTTTATTACTCAGCAAGCCGATATTTTGGTTGTGGCTATAGGAAAAGCAAATATGATTAACAATGAGCATGTCAAAGAGGGAGCAGTTGTAATAGATGTTGGAGTTAATCGAGTTGGTGATAAATTATATGGTGATGTTGATTTTATATCAGTAGCACCAATAGCATCAAGAATAACTCCTGTACCAGGCGGGGTAGGTCCGATGACAATTGCAATGCTAATGAAGAATACTGTAAAAGCAGCGAAACTTAGCAAACGGTAAATAGTTAGAAGTCTAGATGATTGGATGATTAGAGGGATAAGCAAATAAATGACAAATCATTAAATGGTTATATGTGTCTTTTTTATTATGAATTTTGGATTTAAGGATTTATTTGGATTTTGTAATTGGGATTTTGGTTTTACTCATTAGCCTTGAGATTTGATAGTAGTGAGTGCGTTTCAGAAGATTTATGAGTTCGTAAAAGATATCCCGAGAGGGAGGGTTGTTTCTTATGGGTTTGTGGCGAAGGCGGTTAATACTTCTCCGAGAGTAATTGGGTTTGCATTACATAGGAATCCTGACCAATCATCGATACCTTGTCATAGAGTTGTTTTTCAGGATGGGCGCCTTGCCAAGGGATTTGTTTTTGGAGGAGAGTTGAAACAACGAGAAATTCTTGAAAAAGAAGGAGTAAGGTTTGATAATGAGGATAGGATTTTGAAGAAGTATTTCTGGGAGGAAGAATTGTGAAGTGGTTAAACGCTTTTTGGAAAACAGTAAGCGACATTAGAAATGTTAAGATTAGTCGACAAACATTAATTATAATTTTGGTTTCAGCTTTCATAATATTGTTTATTATTTTATGTACTTTGCTTATTGTTGGTGGTTGTCGTTCAAAAACTAGGGCAATTGAAGAGGCTAAGCCAAAGCTTGAAAATGTTAGAGGATATGTTTATCATGGTCCAGAAGTAAGTGTCTTTCGGAAATGTGATGGGGCAGAGGAATATTGGGTGACAGGTGACGTTGATATTATTTTATGGAAGGTTTATGCAGATTTAGCGCCAGAAGAATATTTGCCGGTTTATGTTGAGATGAAAGTTCAGTTTTTGAAGAATGAAGAGGGCAGTATTCGCAGTGATTACGCAGGGCAGGTATTGGTTAAAGAGGTTTATCATATGTCTTATGATTCACAAGGATGTGAGTTAGCGAAAAACTATAACTACTTACTGCAAGGGAATGAGCCATCATGGAAGATTAGTATTGATGAAAAGAGAGGAATTCTCTTTCAGGAGTCAGGGCAGCCTGAGGTTTATGCTTCATATGTATCACCTAAAGAAATGGACAATGGCATTGTTTTTAATTTAATAAGCGGAAGCAGTCCTATGGTTATAAAGATAAGAAAAATTGATACATATGACAATATATCAGGAGCTTATTATGCATATTCAGCTTTTGTGAGCTTTAAAGACAAGGATTATTATGGCCAGGCACTTGTTGGGAACCCTTTGTTTTGAGTAACAACTTTTTTAGATAACATTTGCAATCAGTTTAATATTTATGTAAACTTGTTTTAGAACATAAGTTAAAATAAATTTCTGTAATAGATATGAGATACTTTGAGCTCTTTTAAAATAAGGGATGGTATTTTATACACTAAAATAAATATTAGGGAGGCCAGAAAATGTTAGAGATGAACAAAGGTAAAGATATACTAGAAGTAATAGGCAAGGTAACGTCTATTAAAGAAGCAAAAGAGGTAATATCGAGTAAGGTTGATAAAGCTAATCAATTGAAATTAGCTAAAATAACGAATGAAGATGCGCTTATTAAGATAGCTAATTCAATAAGTATGTGTAATCCTGATAGTGTTTTTATAGATACAGGTTCAAAGGAAGATATTCAAGTTATCAGAGAGTATGCATTAGCGAGAGGTGAAGAGAAGAAATTGGATATTGATGGCCATACTATCCATTTTGATTTACCAGAAGACCAAGGACGAATGGTTAGCCAAACATTATATATTGTGAATCCTGACGAAAAGATTAGCTCAATGGCTAAAAAAGAAGTTCGTGATTTGTCACTTCAGCATATTGAAAAGCATATGAAGGGTATAATGAAGGGCAAAACAATGTTTATTGGTTTTTTTTCAAGAGGACCTGTTGGCGCAGAAGCATCAACTCCGGCTATTGAAATATCCAGCTCAGCATATGTATTCCATTCAGCAGAATTACTTTATAGAAATTGTTATGAGGATTTTGATAAAGAAACAAAAAGAAGAGGCTTCTTTTTTACTAACGTACATTCAGAAGGTACAAACACTTCTGCTGATATTCCTAATGCACGTATTTATATGGACAGAAGTTGGTTAACTACATATTCAATGCTTTGTACTTATGCTGGAAATACTTTGCTTATGAAAAAAGGAAATCACCGTTTTGCGGTTGATGTAGCTGTTTATATGAAGAAAGGGACGGAGCTTTCTGAACATATGTTTATTACTGGTATGACTGGTCCAAATGGTAGGAAAACTTATTTTGCTGGAGCTGCTCCATCAGGATGCGGAAAGACTACAACAGCAATGGTTGGAACAGATTTTATCGGAGATGATTTAGCGCAGATATGGATAGAGAAAGATGGTTCTTGTAAAGCAGTTAACCCTGAAAAAGGTATTTTTGGTATTGTTGAAGATGTTAATAAAGAAGGAGATCCTTATTTGATGAAATGTCTCCGCGAAAAAGGTACAGAAGTTATTTTTTCTAATGTGCTTATTGATGCAGAAAATAAACCTAGATGGGTAGGCGATGGCGAGCCAATGGCTAGCAAAGGCATCAATTATCAAGGAGAATGGACTCCTGACTCTAAGGAAGAAAACGGGGCAGCAATGGCACCATCTAATGCAAACGCTCGTTGCACGCTTTTGTCAGAAGCTATTCCTAACCATAACAAAAAGGTTAATGCGGATCCAAAGGGTGTAGATATAAGTGTAGTTACTTATTCTGGAAGAGATTCTGACACAATGCCTCCAGTATGGGTTGCTAAGTCTATGGATGAGGGAGTAGTAATTGGTGCGTCTATTGTGTCGAAAGCTACCGCAACAGAAGTGGGAGCTACTGGTGTGAATAGACAGCCTTGGGCAAATGCTCCGTTTATTCCAGGGTCATTAGCTGATTATATGGATTCTCAGTTTACATTCTTTAACAACCCGAGCTTAAAGAAAAAGCCTATTATGGCTGGCCTAAATTATTTTTTAACGCATGACAGTAGAGGTAGCTCAGGTAAGGGACTTATTGGCGAGAAAAAAGACGTTAAGGTATGGCTAGGATGGCTTGAGTTATATGCTAATGGAGATGTTGAATCTATTGAAACTCCAATAGGTTTTATTCCTAAGTTTGATGACCTTAATAAATTGTTTGCTGGGATTAGTAAAGAATACACAAAAGATACTTATTCAATGCAATTTTCTTTATACATAGATAAAATTGTAAGCAGGATAGATCTTCAGACAGAAGCATATAAGAAAGAGGAAAATATTCCTGCTAAATTATATCAGGTTTATGAGAAACAGAAGAAAGAGTTACTTGCACTTAAAGATAAGAAAGGTGCAGTTGTAAAACCTCAAGATCTATAAATTTTTTGGATTGAATTCCTAATATAGAAGGCTGCTCAAATAATGGGCAGCCTTTTTTATTTGTTTATAAAGTGATTTCTTCTTTTGGTGCGAAGTTAGCTTCCCTTGACCAGGATACGGCTTTCCCTGATTTTAATCGGTAGACTTTAAAGCTATTATAAAAATCGTTCAAAGCGCCAGAGTCTCTCCATGATTTTAGGAATTTTCTTGTTGGATGTTCATAGATTTCGTCTTTCAGTTTAGTATCCTCTACAATTTCTAATGTGCCAGTAACTCTTACCTGAGGTCCCTGAGGATCATTAAAACATAGTTCAACTTTTGGGTTTTTAGTTATTTGTTGGTGCACTGGTTTCATGATGCCACTGTGAAAGATTATGCCATTTTCGTCAGCACGATATAGAAACATCGATCTACAACGAGGTTGGTCGTTTTCTACAGTTGCTAGATGAAACGCAGGATTTTTATTTATTAGTTCAAATATTTCTTTTTTATTCATGAGTAACTCCTTTTTAAATAATGTTAGCTAAGAAAATACCATATTTTTTATCACTTTGAAGAGTATGAGTGAGTAGCCAATCTTTTAAAAATGTAGCTAATGGCATTGCAATATGGGTTTCTCCTTTTTCGAATTTTATATTTATTATATTAAGTTGTTTTGTTAAAGTTTCGTGTTCTTTTTTGTGTGTTTCTTTTTCTGGGTAATCAAATGTTTCAAATAATGATTCTTCTGTTAAGAAGTGATAAGCCGTATAATCTAAAAGTTCTGATAAAATTCTTTCTAACGCATCTTTACCAGTTCCGTTTTTCATTTTTTCATGTAACTCATTTATTAGTCCAAAAAGTTTTTTATGTTGTTCGTCACATTCTTTAATGTTAGTTAAATAGTTGTCATTCCATTCAAATAAAACCATTTTCTCTCTTTTCGTATATATTTTGTAATTTAAGTATACTTGAATTATTTTATAATGAAAGAGTTAAATAACGCTAAGAATGTGCCAAATTAGTAAAAGGGTAATAATTACTGCAAATAATTTATGTATTTGTAATATATTTTTGTTTTTTAATATTTTAAAGGATATACCACCAATTATAGCAAAAATTATTGATAGAAATAATACATAGCCACTATGGAAATATATTTGTCCGTCTAGTGCCAAATATCCATGAAGTAAAGCTGTCAGAATAAGCATGATGGCCGTATAAATATGCCAATGATGACTTATTTGGACAAAACTTTTAAACAGTTTAGATTTGCCTTTGAAAAGGTATTCGTTGATTTTCTTCCCTAAAAATAGAAATACAGTTAAGAATAATAAAGCTACATTTAAGAAGCCTAAAAATACTATCATTTTTACTCCTTATCAGGTTTCCCTAAAACTTTACCTACTATATTTAGTTTATCTAATACGGTGATTCCATGTGGTGCTTTTAGTATTTCTTTGCTAACGTCTTGACCAGCGTCTACCCCTTTATGATTGCCGCTTACCCATGCCTTTTGTCCACTTACATCATAGATTGTTCCATTAACTGCTATAAAAGCTTTTTTCCCGTCTTTCCCGTTAAAGTTTTTCAGTTCTTTAATTGTTAGGTTATAAGGTGTTAGTTGCTTGTTTAATGTTAATGGCTTGCTTTCTTTGATATTTTTTAGTTGGGATTCAGATGCATAGGACATTACAGATAGAATTATGAAAAGTGATAATATTTTTTTCATTTTGCTTCCCCCATTTGTTTTTTATAATTATATCACAAAAGAAGAAGATGTTAGATTATGTCTATAAGTGAAGTTATTTTATATATTTCATGCAAGGTATCTTCTGTGAATAACGTTATAATAATAAGAGCTTTAAAAAGGGGGAATTATAATGGCAGAAATGCAAGGAATTCAAAATGTAAATATTAGTGATGTGGGACCTTCTTTAGGCCTATCAGACTCAGATTCTTTAAGTATTAAAGCTGATAGTCAGATTAAGATGAAAGTTGCTGAAGAGGATTCTTCAGAAGATGAAAGAGTTGCAGTAGATTTAAGTTCAATGATAAACACTAAAAGTTTAGACACTAATTCTTTGCCAGAGTTGACTAAGTCAGAAACAAATAAAAACTTTGTTTCTAAGGCAGAGCTTATGGAAGCAAGAAATAAAGTTCAAGCTACAGAGGCTACTTCTTCTTCAGTTAGTACCGGAGACGATGCTCCTTCTCCTAAGGTAGCAGTTAGTTAAAAGCAACATCGATAGTCTTTTTCGGTAGTTGCTTGGTGAAAATGCTCACCACTGGTATAACGAAGAAAGGAACTATCATTGCAATACTTGCAGACAATGGAGCTTTAGCTGGCCCAAGCACAAAGAACAGTATAATAGCCGTAAAAAAGCCACTTAACATACCTGCCCAACTTGCAGTTTTTGTTGTTTTTTTCCAGAAGAGTCCATAAACGTATGGTCCCAAGAATGAACCTGCCACAACACCCCAAGAGAGAGACATTAAAGTGACAATAACGCTAAATTCATGTCTAGCAATTACCCAAGACCCAATAATAAATACTCCGCTGAGAACTCTCATCAGGATTAGAATATTTTTCTGAGATGCTTTAGGGTTGATGACGCCGTGATAAA